>NZ_VOSR01000079.1:0-11980 GCF_007997345.1 Mitsuaria sp. TWR114 | reverse complement strand
GTCCCGCGCCGCGGCCACCGCCCCGCCCGCCGCCATGACCGACCATCCGCCTCCCCTCCCGCGCCAGCGTGTGCTCTCCGGCATGCGCCCGACCGGCGCGCTGCACCTCGGCCATTACCACGGCGCCCTGAAGAACTGGGTGCGGCTGCAGGCGGCCTACGACTGCTTCTTCTTCGTCGCCGACTGGCATGCGCTGACCACCCATTACCAGCACCGGGAAGGCCTGGAGCAGAGCGTCTACGACATGGTCGTGGACTGGCTGGCCGCCGGCATCGACCCGGCCCAGGCGACGCTGTTCATCCAGAGCCGCATGCCCGAGCACGCCGAGCTGTTCACGCTGCTGGCGATGAGCACCCCGTCGAGCTGGCTCGAGCGCATGCCCAGCTACAAGGACCTGGTGGCGGAGAACCGCGAGCTGGCCACCTATGGCTTCCTCGGTTATCCGCTGCTGCAGGCGGCGGACATCCTGATCTACAAGGCGGCCTTCGTGCCGGTCGGCGAGGACCAGGCGCCGCACGTCGAGGTGACGCGCGAGGTCGCGCGGCGCTTCAACCATCTCTATCGCCAGCAGGCGGCGCCGCTGTTCCCCGAGCCCCAGGCGCTGCTGACCGAGACCTCGCGCCTGCCCGGCCTGGACGGCCGCAAGATGAGCAAGACCCACGGCAACGCGATCGCGATGCGCGACGCGCCGGAGGTCGTCGCGGAGAAGGTGCGCACGATGCAGACCGACCCGCAGCGGGTGCGCCGCGGCGATCCGGGCGAGCCCGAGCGCTGCCCGGTCTGGGCCTTGCACAAGGTCTATGCCGACAGCGACACCCGCGCCTGGGTGGAGTCCGGCTGCCGCAGCGCGGGCATCGGCTGCCTGGACTGCAAGCAGCCGCTGATCGAGGCGATCCACGACGAGCAGGCCCCGTGGCGCGAGCGCGCCGACGAGCTGCTGGCCGACCCGAAGAAGGTGCACTGGATCGTCGAGGTCGGCACGGAACGTGCCCGTGCAGTGGCGCGCAAGACGCTGCGCGAGGTGCGCGGCGCGATGGGCATCGACTATTGAGATGGCTGAGATGGCTGGCATCCACATCACCGACATCGAATCCGCCATCAACTGGTGGCGCAGCGCGCGCCGGGCGACGGCGTGTCGCTGGGCCCCGAGCTGCGCGCGCTGGCCGAGGTCTACGCGCTGATGGTCTTCCACCACGAAACCGAGTGCGACGAGGACTCGATGCCCGCCCCGGCGCTCGGCGCCTGGATGCGCTGGTACGACACGACGCCGGACGCACCCTGCATCGCGATCTGCTCGACCAGCCAGGGCGACGAACTCTGCAAGGGCTGCGGCCGCAGCTTCGACGAGGTCCAGAACTGGCCGGTGTTCACGCCGGGCGAGAAGCGCGCGACCTGGCGGCGGATCACGCTCGAGGGCACGGCCTGGCGCTTCAACCGCTATGCGGAGCGGGCCATCGAGCGGCGCGGCGACGCGACGCCGCCGGATCCGGGTGCGACGGAGCAGGACGTGGCCGGCGGGGAGTCCGTTTGACCGACACCGCGGACGCCGACCACGCCGCGAACGCCGGCGCACGGGCAGTGCTGGGCGGACGCCTCCAGAGCCTGCGCCAGATCCTGCCGCTGGCCTGGCCCGTGTTCATCGGCCAACTGGCGGTGCTCGCCTACTCCACGATCGACACGCTGCTGGTGGCGCGGCATTCCGCGATCGACCTGGCGGCGCTGGCGGTGGGCTCGGCGGTCTACACCTCGGTGTTCGTCGGGCTGATGGGCGTGGTGCTGGCGATCTCGCCGGTGGCGGGGCAGCTGTTCGGCGCCAGGCGCATGACCGAGGCCGGCGACAGCCTGCATCAGGCCGCCTGGCTGGCGCTCGCGCTGACGGTCGTGGGCGAGTTGATCCTCTGGTTCCCGCAGCCCTTCCTGGCGATCTCGCAGGTGAGCCCGGAGATCGCCGTCAAGGTGCGGGACTACCTGCGCATGCTGGGCATCGCGCTGCCGGCCGCGCTGCTGTTCACGGCGTATCGCGGCTTCAACACGGCGGTGTCGCGGCCCAAGGCGGTGATGGCGCTGCAGATCGGCGGGCTGCTGCTGAAATTCCCGGCCAGCGCGCTGCTGATCGCTGGCTTCTCGGTCGGACCGCTGCAGGTGCCGCCGCTGGGGGCGGTGGGCTGCGCGATCGCGACGGCGATCGTGATGTGGAGCCAGCTGCTGATCGCGCTCGTCGTGCTCAAGCGCGACCCGTTCTATGCGCCGTTCGGGTTCGCCGGGACGGGGCTGCACCGGCCGCGCTGGGCGACGCTGGTCCGCCTGGTCAAGCTCGGTGTGCCGATGGGCGCCTCGGTGCTGATCGAGGTCACCGGCTTCACCTTCATGGCGATCTTCATCGCGCGGTTGGGCACGACGCCGGTGGCCGGCCATCAGCTCTGCGCGAACCTGGTCGCGATGATGTTCATGCTGCCGCTGGCGCAGGCCAACGCCTGCAGCACGCTGGTGGCCCAGGCGCTGGGGGCCCGCGACTACGCGGCCGCGCGGCGGCTCGGCTGGCATGGGTTGGAGATCGCGCTGGTCATCGCCTTCGTGCTGGGCGGTGTGATCTTCGCGCTGCGGGAGCAGGTGCTCGGGCTCTACACCAGCGACGCAGCCATCGTCGCCGCGGCGCTGCCGCTGCTGGGCTGGCTGTGGCTGTTCCACGTGTCGGACGCCGGACAGACGGTCGCGGCCTTCGTGCTGCGCGCGCATCACATCGCGACCGCGCCGATGTTGATCTATGCGTTCGCGATCTGGGGGCTCGGACTGGGCGGGGGCTACTGGCTCGCCTTCGGGCAGCATGAGGTCGAACTGCCGGCCGTCATGCAGGGCGCGCGTGGGTTCTGGAGCGCGGCGTCGGTCGGGTTGGCAGCGGCCGCGCTGGGATTGGGCCTGCTGCTGGCACTCGTGCATCGGCGGGAAGTCAGAGAGGCTTGAACTTCCCGGAGCGGGCTGCGTGGATCGTCTGAGATCCTGCGACGAGCCCCCACGAGCGCTCAGTTCAGCGGCAGCGTGATCACGAAGCAGCTGCCGCCGCCCTCCCGGGCGTCGCAGCGCACCGTGCCCTGGTGGGCGGTGGCGATCTGCTTGACGAGGTTCAGCCCCAGGCCCACGCCGCCGGACACCTCGGCATGGCCAGGCAGGCGGAAGAAGGCCTCGAAGATCCGCTCGCGCATCGGCTCGGGCACACCCGGGCCGCGGTCGCAGACCTGCAGCTCGATGCGGTCCTGGCCGGCGCGACGCACCTTCAGCTCGACCACCGGGCCGCCATAGCGACGCGCGTTCTCCAGCAGGTTGCGCAGCGCGCGACGCAACAGGCGATCGTCACCGCGGAGCGTCAACTGGCCCAGGCCGTCCTCGACCTCCAGCTCCGCGCCGCCCTGCGCGGCCGATTCTGCGGCGATCGCGAGCAGGTCCACCGGCTCGAGCCGCAGCGACTGCGCGCCGCCCTCGAGGCGGCTGGCGAGCAGCACTTCCTCGACCAGCGCATCCAGTTCGGCGATGTTGGTGTTGATCTCGTGGCCGAGCCGCGCCCGCTGCGCCGGCGAGGCGTCGTCCAGCATCGAGAACGCCATCTTCAGCCGCGCCAGCGGCGAGCGCAGCTCGTGGCTGGCGTTGGCCAGCAGGCTCTTGTGGGACCGCAGCAGCGTCTCGATCTGCTCGGCCGCCCGGTTGAAGCTGGTGGCCAGCGCCGCGACTTCGTCCTTGCCGTTGTCCTGCACGCGGAAGCTCAGGTCCCCGGAGCCGAACTGCTCGACGCCCGACTTCAGCGATTCGAGCCGCCGCGTGAGCCGGCGCACGACCGGATACGCGCCGCCGGCCACCGCCAGGAACAGCACCGCGAGCAACACCGCCAGCGCCTCGCCGCTCGGGCGCGGCACCCAGCCCGGCACCCAGGAGGCCGCGCTTTCCTCGCGGCGCTGCTGCTCGAGCCGGTCCAGCATGCGCTGCGCATCTGGTCCATCTCGGTCCGGCCTTCCCGCGCCCGGGATCACGCGGCTCGGGCGGCGGACCGTCGACGAAGGGATCGCGACGCTCGCGGAAGACGCGGCGGGGTCCGCTCGCGGCGCGCGCCTCGGCCTCGAGCTTGTCCTGCCCCATCGGGCCGGACGCGCCGGGCGGACGCGCCAGGCGCAGGAACAGCAGGTGACGGCCGTCATCCAGCGGCACACGCTGCACCCGCGAGCCGGGCAGGTCCTCGCGGCGCTCGAACAGCGGCGAGGCGCCGATGCGGCGCCCGCGCGCATCCTCCAGCGCCAGGGCCATGCGCAGGCGCTGGCCCCAGTCCTCGACGGCATCGGCCTGTTCGTCGACGGAGGCGGTCGACGGCGGCAAGGCGCGCTGCACCAGCACCGCGAGCGCCACCAGCCGCTCGGAAGCCGCCTGCTCGAAGGTGCCGCGCTCCTGCTCGATGCGGCCCTGGAACAGCCAGGCCGAGCCCAGCGCGAAGGCCAGCAACACCACCACGACGGTGACGTAGATGCGGAGGTACAGCGCCTTCACTTACTCGAGGCCTTCGGCGTCCTGCTTGCGTGCGAACACGTAGCCGGCGCCGCGCACCGTCAGCACCCGTCTCGGGTTCTTGGGGTCGTCCTCGATCACCGAGCGGATGCGGGAGATGTGCACGTCGATCGAGCGGTCGAAGGCCTCCAGCGGATGGCCCTTGAGCGCGTCCATGATCTGGTCGCGCGACAGCACGCGACCCGGGCTCTGGGCCAGCACGACCAGCAGGTCGAACTGGTGGCTGGTCAGGTCGCAGGCGTTGCCGTCCAGGCGCACCTGGCGCGCCGCGAGGTCGATCTCAAGCCGCCCGAAGCGCAGCACCTCGTCCCCCATCGCCTGCGGCTCGGTGCGGCGCAGCAGCGCCTTCACCCGGGCCTGCAGCTCGCGGGGCTCGAAGGGCTTGGGCAGGTAGTCGTCGGCACCGAGCTCCAGGCCCAGGATGCGGTCCATCGGCTCGCCGCGGGCCGACAGCATCAGCACCGGCAGGCGGCGCCAGCGCTTGTCACCGCGCAGTTGGCGGCAGAACTCGAGGCCATCGCCGTCGGGCAGCATCAGGTCCAGCACCAGCAGCTCGAACTGGCCGGCCTCCAGCTCCGAGCGCCCTTGCGCCAGCGAGCCGGCGAAGCTCACATCGAAGCCGGCGCTGCTGAGGTAGTCGCCCAGCATCGCGGTGAGCCGGGCGTCGTCGTCGATCAGGAGCAGTCGTGGATTCATCGGGCGTTGCGAGGCGGCCACCGACCGGGCCGGATCGGCCAGGCCGCGCGCCGCGGACTCATCGAAAGACTGAAGCATAGCCGGCCTCTCGCGTTCAGCGTTCGGTGAAAGGCTGCGGCACCGGGTTGTCCGGATTCGCACCCTGGCGGTCCTTGCGATGCTGGCCGCGATCCTTCATGCGCTGCTTCATCTTCTCGCGCTGCTGCTTCTTGAGCTCGGCGATCTTGGCGCGCTGCTCAGGCGTGAGCACCCGCGACGCGTCGATCATCGCCAGCGTGAGGCGCTTGGAGGCGACCTCGTGCTGCGCGGCGATCTGCTGGCGCAGCTGCTCGACCGCGTTGGCGTCGACGGTGGGCGCGGTGAACAGCGCTTCCATGCGCTCGTGCAGCTGCCGGCCGGTCTCGCGCTGGCCCTTCAGGTCGTTGTGGGCGGCTTCGAAGATCTGCTTGAGCTGGGCGCGCTGGGCGTCGGTGACCCCGGCTTCCTTCAGCAGGCGACCCTGCATCGCGAAGCCACCGAAGTCGTGGCCGCGATGCATCGCATGCGGCGGAGGCGGCGTGTCGCCCGGGGCGGGTTGGGCCTGCGCCGCCAGCGCGCCCAGGCCCAGGCTCGCGGCCAGCGCCAGCATCGTGAGGGGTCGGGTAATGCGTTTGACCATCTCGGAATCTCCAATTCGTTTGGGGGTGAGGAGATGGTCGGCGGCGCGCGTCAATCGCCCATGGGTGCGCCGTAAAGATTCGTGAAATGAATCGCCCCCAATGAAAAACGCCCGCGACGCCTCTTGAAATCGAGGCCTCGCGGGCGCCTGGCGCGATCCGTGCCAGAGGGCGCGGATCGGGGGATGGGATGCCAGATCGATCAGGTGATCGGCTTGAAACGCACGCGCTTGGGACGCGCGCCTTCCTCGCCCAGACGCTTCTTCTTGTCGGCTTCGTACTCGTGGAAGTTGCCGTCGAAGAAGAACCACTGCGAGTCGCCCTCGCAAGCCAGGATGTGGGTGCAGATGCGGTCCAGGAACCAGCGATCGTGCGAGATCACCATCGCCGAGCCGCCGAACTCCAGCAGCGCCTCTTCCAGCGCGCGCAGGGTTTCGACGTCCAGGTCGTTGGACGGTTCGTCCAGCATCAGCACGTTGCCGCCCTGGGCCAGGGTCTTGGCCAGGTGCAGGCGGCCGCGCTCACCGCCGGAGAGCTGGCCGACCATCTTCTGCTGGTCGTTGCCCTTGAAGTTGAAGCGGCCGATGTAGGCGCGCGACGGCATCACGAACTTGCCCACGACGATGTTGTCCAGGCCGCCGGAGACGTCTTCCCACACCGTCTTGTTGGCGTCCAGGCTCTGGCGGCTCTGGTCGACGAAGGCCAGCTTGGCCGTCTTGCCGATCTTGACCGTGCCCGAATCCGGCTGCTCGACGCCCTGGATCATGCGGAACAGCGTCGACTTGCCGGCGCCGTTGGGGCCGATGATGCCGACGATCGCGCCCGGCGGGACCTTGAACGACAGGTTGTCGATCAGCACACGGTCGCCGAAGGACTTGGTCACACCTTCGAACTCGATCACTTCATTGCCCAGGCGCTCGGCGACCGGGATGAAGATCTCGTTGGTCTCGTTGCGCTTCTGGTATTCGACGTCGCTCAGTTCCTCGAAGCGGGCCAGGCGCGCCTTGCTCTTGGCCTGGCGGCCCTTGGCGTTCGAGCGCACCCACTTCAGTTCTTCCTTCATCGCCTTGGCGCGGGCGTCCTCGGACTTCTGCTCCTGCTCCAGGCGGCGTTCCTTCTGGTCCAGCCAGTCGGAGTAGTTGCCCTTCCAGGGGATGCCGTGGCCGCGGTCCAGTTCCAGGATCCACTCGGCGGCGTTGTCCAGGAAGTAGCGATCGTGGGTGATGGCCACCACGGTGCCGGGGAAGCGCTGCAGGAACTGCTCCAGCCACTCGACCGATTCGGCGTCCAGGTGGTTGGTCGGTTCGTCCAGCAGCAGCAGGTTGGGGCGCTGCCACACCAGCATCGCCAGCACCAGCCGCGCCTTCTCGCCGCCGGACAGGCTGCCGACCTCCTGGTTCACCATGTCGCCGACGAAGCGGAACTGGCCCAGGAAGTCGCGCAGTTCCTGCTCGCGCGCATTCGGGCTGACCTCCTTGGCCAGCCGGATCATGTGCATCAGCGGGCCCTCGTCGGGCCGCAGCACGTCCATCTCCTGCTGCGCGAAGTAGCCGATCGACAGGCCCTTGCCCTCGGTGATCGTGCCGCCCATCGCGCGCTGCATGCGCGCCACCGTCTTCACGAAGGTCGACTTGCCCTGGCCGTTCGCGCCCAGGATGCCGAAGCGCTGGCCCGCCAGCACCGAGCGGTCGATGCCGCGCACGATGACCTTCTCGCCCTCGTCCGTGTCGTAGCCCACCGAGACGGTGTCGAACATCAGCATCGGATTCGGAAGGTTCAACGGCTCGCGGAACTCGAAGCTGAAGTCCGACGCGGTGAGCACCGGCGCCAGCTTCTCCATGCGCTCCAGCGCCTTGACGCGGCTCTGCGCCTGCTTGGCCTTGGAGGCCTTGGCCTTGAAGCGGTCGATGAACTTCTGCAGGTGCGCCATGCGCTCCTGCTGCTTGTCGAAGGCCTGCTGCTGCTGGAGCATGCGCTCGGCGCGCATGGACTCGAAGGCGGTGTAGTTGCCGCCGTAGCGATGCAGCTTCGCATCGTCCAGATGGAGCGTGACCTTGGTGATCGCGTCCAGGAATTCGCGGTCGTGGCTGATGATGATCAGCGTGCCTTCATAGCGCTGCAGCCAGGCTTCCAGCCAGACCAGGGCGTCCAGGTCCAGGTGGTTGGTGGGCTCGTCCAGCAGCATCAGGTCGGACGGGCACATCAGGGCGCGCGCCAGCTGCAGCCGCATGCGCCAGCCGCCGGAGAAGCTGTTCACCGGCGCATCGACCTGCGTGCCCTTGAAGCCCAGGCCCATCAGCAGCGCCTGCGCGCGGGCCGGGGCATCGAGGCTGCCGGCGTCCATCAGCTGCGCGTAGGCATCGGCGATCGCGTGGCCGTCGTCGGCCGCTTCGGCGTCGGCCAGCGCCTGGCGGGCGGCCATCAGGCGGATGTCGCCCTCGAGCACGAACTCGGTGGCCGGCATGTCGGTCTCGGGCATGTGCTGGGCGACTTCGGCCAGCGCCCAGTGGCGCGGAATCTCGACGTCGCCCTTGTCGCTGTGCAACCGGTCGGTCAGCAGCGCGAAGAGGCTGGACTTGCCCGCGCCGTTGCGGCCGACCAGGCCGACCTTCTCGCCGGGCTGCAGCACGACGCTCGCATCGTCCAGGACGACCTTGGTGCCGCGGCGCAGCACCACGTTGCGCAAGGTGATCATGCGGACGCTCCCTCGGCGCCGAAGCCGGCCGCCACCAGCGCCTCGCGCGTCAGCAGCAGCACCTGGTCCTCGCCGGCCGAGGTCTCGAGCCAGGCCGCTTCGAGCTGCGGGAAGGCAGCCTCGAAGAACGCGCGCTCGTTGCCGATCTCCAGGACCAGCACCGCATGCTCGTTCATCCGCGCCGGCGCGTCGGCCAGCAGCCGGCGGATGAAGTCCATGCCATCGGCGCCGCCGGCCAGCGCGAGCTCGGGCTCGGCGCGGTATTCGTCGGGCAGCGCGGCCATCGAGGCGCTGTTCACATAGGGCGGATTGCAGAGGATCAGGTCATACGCGCCCTGGGCCGGCGCCAGGCCGTCGCCCTGCAGCAGCCGCACGCGGTCGGCGAGTTGATGGCGCTCGACGTTGATCGCCGCGACCGCGAGCGCGTCCGCGCTCAGGTCGATCGCGTCGACCGACACCTCCGGCCAGGCCATCGCCGCCAGCACGGCGAGGCTGCCGTTGCCGGTGCACAGGTCCAGCACGCGGGTGGTCTGGTCCGACAGCCAGGCATCGATGGTCGCGTCGGCGAGCAGCTCCGCGATGAAGCTGCGCGGCACGATTGCGCGCTCGTCGACGTAGAAGGGCACGCCCTGCAGCCAGGCCTCGCGCGTCAGGTAGGCGGCCGGCTTGCGGGTGGCGATGCGCCGCTCGACCAGGACCTCCACCTTCTCGCGGCCCGCGTCGTCGACGGGGTCGCCCGCATGCGCGTCGAGCGCGTCCAGCGGCAGGTCCAGCGCCCACAGGCTCAGCCAGGCGGCCTCGTCGAAGGCGTTCGTGGTGCCATGCCCAAATGAAACGCCCGCCTCGGTGAGGCGGGCGGCCTGGGCCTCGATCAATTCCAACAGCGTCACAGCAGCAAATTCTCCAGCGTGCGGCGGTAGATGCGCGTCAGCGGCGCGATCTGGTCCAGCGGCACGTATTCATCGATCTTGTGGATGCTCGCATTGAGCGGTCCGAATTCCACCACCTGGGGGCACAGCTTGGCGATGAATCGCCCATCCGAGGTGCCGCCGGTCGTGGAGAGTTCGGTGGTGACGCCGGTTTCGTCGGCGATGGCCGCGCTGATCGCGGCCGACAGCGCGCCCACCGGCGTCAGGAAGGGCTCGCCCGAGAGCGACCAGTCCAGCGTGTACTCCAGCCCGTGGCGCTCGAGCAGCGCGTGCACCCGTTGGCGCAGCGTATCGGGCGTCGATTCGGTCGAGAAGCGGAAGTTGAAGTCCACCACCAGCTCGCCGGGGATCACGTTGCCCACGCCGGTGCCGGCGGCGATGTTGGAGATCTGGAAGGTCGTCGGCGGGAAGTAGGCGTTGCCGCCGTCCCACTCGGTCACCGCGAGTTCCGCCAGCGCCGGCGCGGCCTGGTGCACCGGATTGCGCGCCAGCTGCGGATAGGCGACATGGCCCTGGATGCCGATGACCCGCAGCTTGCCCGACAGCGAGCCGCGGCGGCCGTTCTTGACCGTGTCGCCGAGGCGCTCGACCGAGGTCGGCTCGCCGACGATGCAGTAGTCCAGCCGCTCGCCGCGCGCGCGCAGGCGCTCGACGCAGACGACGGTGCCATCGCGCGCCGGGCCTTCCTCGTCGCTGGTCAGCAGGAAGGCGACGCTGCCACGGTGGTCCGGATGCGCGGCGACGAAGGCCTCGGCCGCCACCACCATCGCCGCCAGCGAGGTCTTCATGTCCGCCGCGCCGCGCCCGTAGAGGCGGCCGTCGCGCACCGTGGGCACGAAGGGATCGCTGCTCCACCGGGCCAGGTCGCCGGTGGGGACGACGTCGGTGTGGCCGGCGAAGACCAGGACCGGCGCATCCGCCACGGCGCCGCGGCGCACCGCCCACAGGTTGCTGACGCGGAAGTCGTCCGGCCCGCTGTCCATCCGTTCGAGCGCGAAACCGGCCGCGGCCAGCCGGGCGCCGATCAGCTCCAGGCAGCCGGCATCCCGCGGCGTCACCGACGCGCGGGCGATCAGCTGCTCGAGCAGCGCAAGGGTGTCGTCGTCCATGGGATCAAGGCAGGCGGGCATCAACCCGGCTGCACGTCCAGCGTGATCGAGGTGAAGTTGGCGGTGTCCTCGGCCGGCTCTTCCTTCTTCGACGCGCCCGGGCCGCCGGGCTTGACGCCGGGGCCGTCGTTCTGCAGGCGCCAGAGCAGGTTGGTCGGCGAGTCGGCGAAGGCCAGGCCTTCCTCGCGGGTGATCGTGCCCTCGGTGATCAGCTTGGCGAAGTGCTCCTCGAAGCTCTGCGAGCCTTCGGCGATGGACTTCTCCATCGCCTCCTTCACGCCGGCGAAGTCGCCTTGCTCGATCAGCTCGGCGATCAGCTTGGTGTTCAGCAGGATCTCGGTGACCGGCACGCGGCCGCCCGCGGCGGCGCGCACCAGGCGCTGGGAGATCACCGCCTTCAAGCCCGCGCCCAGGTCGTTCAGCATCGCCGGGCGGGACTCCGGCGTGTAGAAAGACATGATCCGGTTGAGCGCGTGGTAGCTGTTGTTGCCGTGCAGCGTGGCGACGACCAGATGGCCCGACAGCGCGTACGAGATCGCCGCCGTCATCGTTTCGCGGTCGCGGATCTCGCCGATCAGGATGCAGTCCGGCGCCTGGCGCAGCGCGTTCTTCAGCGCGGTGTTCAGCGAGGCGGTGTCGCGGCCGACCTCGCGCTGGTTGACCAGCGAGCGCTTGTTGGTGAACAGGTATTCGATCGGATCCTCGATCGTGAGGATGTGACCGGTCATCGTCTGGTTGCGGTGCTCCAGCATCGACGCGAGCGTGGTGCTCTTGCCGGTGCCGGTGGCGCCGACCATCAGGATCAGGCCCCGCTTCTCGGTGATCAGCTTGCCCAGGACGGGCGGCAGGGTCAGGCTGTCCAGCGTCGGGATGACGTGCGGGATGTGGCGGAACACCGCCGCGATCGAGCCGCGCTGGCGGAAGCCCGAGAGCCGGAAGCTGCCGACCTTGGGAATCGAGACCGCCATGTTGAGCTCGCCATTGGCGTCGAGCTCGGCCAGGTGCTGCGGGTCGAGGACCTCGGAGATCAGCGCCCGCGGCTGGGCCGGCGTCAGCAACTGGTCGGACAGCTGCAGCATCTGCCCGTTGATCCGGATCAGCACCGGCATGTTGGCCGACAGGTAGGTGTCGGACGCGCCCTTCTCGGCCATCAGGCGCAGGATGCGCTCCATGTTTCCCGTGCTCATGCGGTCTCCTCCGGACGAATGCTTTTCTTCAGTGGGGGGCTCAGGCGCGCAGGAGCTCGTTGATGGAGGTCTTGGCGCGCGTGCCGGCGTCGACCTTCTTCACGATGATCGCGGCGTACAGGCTGTACTTGTCGTTCTTGGGCAGGCTGCCGCTGATGACCAC
>NZ_VOSR01000789.1:0-1401 GCF_007997345.1 Mitsuaria sp. TWR114 | reverse complement strand
CGACGATGGCAATGCCTACCTGGCGGCCGGGCTTGCGGGCATGGGCGTGCTCTGGCTGCCGCGCTACATGGCCGGGCCGCATGCGGCGCGCGGCGAGCTCGTGCCGCTGCTCGAGGACTGGACGATGGACCCGATGCCGATGTACCTCGCCTATCCGCCCAACCGCAACGTCAGCGCCAAGCTGCGCGTGTTCATCGACTGGGTCGACGAGTTGATGCGACGGCATGCGCCGGCGATCGTGCCGGCGGCGTCAGGGCCAGGCGAAGGTTGATCTGCGCGTCGGGAGTCAGGGCGCCGCGGTGGCCGTGGAGCTCCCGGCCACGCGGCGCGTGCCGACCCAGTCGTCGACCACCTGCTCGAGCACGGTCAGCGGCACGTCGCCGGTCAGCAGCACCGTGTTGTGGAACTGCTTGATGTCGAAGCGCTCGCCGAGCTGCTGGCGGGCGCGCTCGCGCAGCGCCTCGATGCGCAGCCGGCCCAGCATGTAGGCGCAGGCCTGGCCCGGCCAGGTGACGTAGCGGTCGACCTCCTGCGGGGTGATGCCGTAGTCGATCGCCTGCTGGCGGGTCCACTTCATCGCATGCAGGCCGGTGTCGACCACCAGCCGGCGGGCGCGGAACAGCGCCCCGTACAGCTGGCCGAGATGGCCGACCGGATCGTCGTCATACCAGCCGTTCTCGACAGCGAGCTGCTCGGCGTACAGCGCCCAGCCCTCGACGTAGGCCGAGCCGGCCGAGAACGCGGCGCGCCGGCGGAAGTAGGGCAGGTCCCTGGCCTCCATCTGGATCGCGAGCTGGAAGTGGTGGCCCGGGATGGCCTCGTGGTGCACGAGGGTCCGCATGTCCGCGATGTCGTAGGTGGGGCCGGCCAGCGGCGCCCAGAACACGCCCGGCTGGGAGCCGTCCGGCGCCGGGGTCGTGTAGTGGGCGGCGGCGGTGGGCTCGGTCAGCGCGGGCTCGCGGCGCACCTCGACGGGCGCCTTCGGCATGACTTCGAACAGCAGCCGCGCGCGCGCCTGCGCGTCGCGCAGGTAGGTGGTGTAGCGGTCCAGCAGCTGGACCTGCGGGGCGGCGTCCTTGGGCTGTCGGTCGGCGTCCATCTTGCGATAGCGCTGCTCGATGCTGCCCTCGGCGTAGCCCAGCTGGCGCAGCAGGCCGTCCATCTCGGCTTCGATGCGGGCGACCTGCTTCAGGCCGATCGCGTGGATCTCGGCCCGGCGAGAGCTCGGTGGTGGTGTTGGCGCGCAGCCGCGCGGCGTAGAACCGGTCGCCATCGGGCAGGCGCCAGACGCCGGCGTCGTCGGTGGTCCGCGGCAGCTGCGCGCGCAGCAGCGCGAGGCCGCGGCGCCACGCCGGCACGATGGAGCTCGCGACGATGGCCTCGGCCCGCGCGCGGGCGCGC
>NZ_VOSR01000788.1:0-3745 GCF_007997345.1 Mitsuaria sp. TWR114 | reverse complement strand
ACCGCCGCGACGATGCGCGAGATCAAGGGCAGCACGGCCCGCAGCCGCGCCAGCCCGCCGGCGGAAGAGGCGCCGACGCGGCGCGCGGAGGGGGTCGGTGAGACGGTGACGTTCATGTCATCAGTGCGAACAGTTCTCAAATGAGAATTCCTCGCATCATAGTGGCGGAAACGCCTGGAAACGCGGTGCCGGCGGCTCGGCTGGCGCTCCTCGCCCTATCCTTGTGGCGCTCCGGCCCGCCCGGGCCGAGACAGGCACAAGGGAGACAAGACATGCGAATTTCCGTTCGAGGCGGCCGGCGGCCGCTGCTCGCGCTGACCCTGGGAATGGCCGCGCTGCTGGCCGGCTGCAACGGCGACGGCGACGACGGCGGCGAACCCGCCGCCACCTACCGCGCGGAGATCCGCCGCACCACGATGGGGGTGCCGCACATCAAGGCGCCGGACTGGGGAGGTGCCGGCTACGGCTACGGTTATGCGCAGGCCCAGGACGACCTGTGCACGATCGCCAACGCGATGCTGACCTTCCGCGGCGAGCGCTCCCGCCACTTCGGCGCCGACGCGACTATCCCCTTTCAGGGCACCATCGGCCAGCCGCGCAACCTCGATGCCGACTTCTATCACCGGCACGTGCTCAACGACGCGGTGATGCAGCGGCTCATCGCCGCGCAGCCGGACAAGCTCAAGCAGCTCGTGGCGGGTTTCGCTGCCGGCTACAACCGCTATGTCCGCGAGATCAAGGCCGCGCCGAGCCTGGCGCCCACGCGGCCTGCCGCAACGAGGCCTGGGTCGTGCCGATCAGCGACACCGACGTCTTCCGGCGCCTGTACGCGGCGCACTTCGCGGCGGGCTACAGCAACTTCGTCGCGCCGATCGCCAACGCGACGCCGCCGGCCGCGGCCAGTCCGGCGACGGCTGCGGTGACAGCAACGGCGACGAAGGCGGCGCGCCCCTCCGGGCGGCTGCAACTGGCCATGGACCGCCTGCCGACCTTCCAGGTCGGCGGCCATGACGGCGTGGGCAGCAACATGATCGGCTTCGGCACCGCGGCCACCGGCGACGGCAGCCCGCTGCTGTTCGGCAATCCCCACTGGTACTGGCGCGGCCCGGATCGCTTCTACCAGGCGCACCTCACCATTCCGGGTGAACTCGACGTCGCCGGCACCTCCTTCCTGGCGGTGCCGGTCATCCAGATCGGCTACACCGACCACATCGCCTGGAGCCACACCGTGTCGACGGCGCGGCGCTACGGCCTGTTCCAGCTGACGCTGGTGCCCGGCGACCCGACCAGCTACCTGCGCGACGGCGTCGCGACGAAGATGACCGCCCGCGAGATCACCGTGCAGGTGAAGCAGGCCGACGGCAGCGTCACGCCGGTCACGCGCACGCTCTACGAGTCCCAGCACGGCCCGATCGTCAACCTCGGTGCGCTCAACGCGGCGCTGGGTTGGAACAGCAACACCGTCTTCGCGATCCGGGACATCAACGCGGAGAACTTCCGCGTGTTCCGCGTCTGGCTGCGCTGGAGCCAGGCCAGGACGCTGGACGAGGTGGCGACCATCCAGCGCGAGGAATCGGCCATCCCCTGGGTCAACACGGTGGCCGTGGCCCGGGGCGGCTCTCAGGCCTGGTACGCCGACATCGGCGCGATGCCCAACGTCGCGCCGTCGCAGCTCAGCAGCTGCGCGACCGCGCTGACGACAGCGCTCAGCGCGGCCCTGCCCCGCACACCGGTGCTCGACGGATCGCGGAGCAGTTGCGACTGGCAGACCGATGCCGATTCCAAGCAGCCGGGGGCGCTTGGCACCTCCCGCATGCCCAGCCTGCTGCGTGACGACTACGTGCTCAACAGCAACGACAGCTACTGGCTCGCCAACGCGGCCGCGCCGCTCACCGGTTATCCGGACATCCTCGGGCCGGCCGGGACCGCGTCGATCAGCTTCCGCTCGCGGCTGGCGCACCTGCTGGTGCAGGACCGGCTGGCCGGCAGCGACGGCCTGGCCGGCAACAAGGCCACCAGCGAGACCGTGCGCGCGATGGTGATCAACAGCCGCGCGCTCACCGCGGAACTCTTCAAGGACCAGGCGCTGGCGATGTTCTGCGCGCCGGCGACGACGATCGCGGTGACTGGCGACTCCGCCACCGGCGAGACCTTCAGCCCGGCGCGCAACGTCGACCCCGCCGAAGCCTGCGCGGCGCTGCAGGCCTGGGATAGCAAGGGGCTGGTGGGCTCGCGCGGCGCGCACCTGTGGGACGAGTTCTGGACCCGCGCGTCGCGGGTGCCCGAGGCCTCGCTGTTCCAGGTGCCCTTCAGCAGCGCCGATCCGCTGCGCACGCCGCGCGACCTGAATCCCGCGCTGCGGTCCACGCTGCTGCAGGCCTTCGGCGCGGCCATCCTGCGGGTTCAGGCCAGTGGCTTCGCGCTGACGGCGACCCGGGGCGAAACGCTGTTCGCGACGCGCGGCACGGAGAAGATCCCGATGTTCGGCGGCTGCGGCGCGCAGGGCTACTTCACCGTGGCCTGCGCGCTGAGCCGGCTCGACCAGGGAGGTTACGACCTCAACACGGCGACCAGCGCCAACAGCTACATGCAGGTGGTGCGTTTCCCCAGCGAGGGCGTCGAGGCCTACACCTTCCTCACCTTCTCGCAAAGCGACGATCCGGCGTCCCTGCACTTCAGCGACTACACGCGCGCCTACAGCGCGGGACAGTGGCAGCGGATGCCGTTCTCCGAGGCTGACATCACGAAGGACCCGGCCTTGGTGACGAAGACCATCAGCGAGTGACGGGGCCAGAGAGTTGTCCCCCTGGCCTGCGCCAGCAGGTCACGCGCTGACGGGCCGTCCCGGCGCGTCAGCGCAGCGTCAGTCGGCGGCGGCCGGGGCGCTCAGTCCAGCGCCCGCAGCGGATGCTCCGCCGCGGCCAGGGGCTGCGGAAGAAGGCCTCGACGTCGGCACGGCACACGTCCTCGACCCGCGCCGGATTCCACTTCGGCGCATGGTCCTTGTCGACCGCCAGCGCGCGCACGCCCTCCACCGTCTCGCTGGCCGCGCCGGGCCGCAGGTGGAAGCAGTGGTGCACCAGGTCGCGTTCCATGCGCAGGTCGTCCGCCAGGCTCATCGCGCGCGCCCTCCGGATCTGCTCCAGCGTCACCGCCATCATCAGCGGTGAGCGCTTGCCCAGCGTCGCCAGCACCTGCTGCGCCCAGGGATCCGCATCCGCCGCCAGCGACGCGAACAGCGCCGGCACCGACGCCGCCGAGAAATGGCGGTTGATCAGCGCCCGCGCGTTCCAGTGCTCGGCCACCGGCGCCAGGTCCACGCGCTCCATCACCGTCGCCACGACATGCTCGGCGCTGTCCTGCGCGCCAGTCTTGAAGGCCGCGATGATCGCCGGCAGCTCGCTGCTGCGCACGAACACGTCGCCCAGGCCCAGCTCGATCGCATCGCCCGCGCCAATGACCTGGCCGGTCAGCGCCAGCCATTCGCCGCTGTGCCCCGGGCAGCGCGACAGGAAATAACCGCCGCCCACGTCCGGGAACAGGCCGATGTTGGTCTCGGGCATCGCCAGCTTCGAGTGCTCGGTCAGCACCCGCAGCTTGGCGCCCTGGCTGATCCCCATGCCGCCGCCCATCACCACGCCGTCCATCAGCGCGATGTAGGGCTTGGGGAACTGGTGGATCAGGTGGTTGAGCGCGTATTCCTCGGTGAAGAACGCGTCCAGCGCGGCGTCGCCCGCCAGCGCGG
>NZ_VOSR01000787.1:0-1092 GCF_007997345.1 Mitsuaria sp. TWR114 | reverse complement strand
TCGGCGCTGTGGGCCGGCGGCTTCACCTGGATGGCCGTGCTGCTGGGCGTGATCGCCGGATTTCTCCAAGGGCGCAAGCAGCAGCGCGAGGAAGCGCGACAGGCGCAGGGCGCGGCGGCGGGCGGCGCGTCAGACCGCGATGCGGCCCAGGATGAAGCCGCGGCGCCGTCTCACGGTCGGCGCCAAGGCCCTCGCCAGGACCCACGCTGAAACGACGAGGAGCGCGCCAGCGGCGCGCTCCCGTGCGGTCCGGGGAGGGCTTACACCTTCTCGGCGTTGCGCGCCTGATCGCGCAGCAGCTTGATCTGGTCGTGGTTGCGCAGCACGCCGGCCAGCTGGCGCTGCACCACTTCCAGCACGCCGGCCGGCAGGGGCTTCTGCGCGGCCTTGCGATAGCGGCCCACGGCGGCGTCCTCGCCGCGCTCGCATTCCTCGAGCATGGCCTTGTCGCTGTAGCCGGTCAGGGTGCCCTTGACCGCGACCCAGCCGCGGTGCATCGCGCCGCTGGTGCTGCCGTCATCCTCGGGAGTGCCGCCGTGCTGCCGCACCAGTTGCTGCAACTCCGAGCAGGCCTGGCGGCAGTCCGCCGCGCGCTGCGCGAAGACTTCGCGCAGGCTGGTGCTCTTGACGTGCTCGGCGCAGCTGAGGAAGCCGTATTCGCCGTCCTTGCAGGTCTCGATCAGGGTGTTCAGCTCGTCGATGACATCCTTGTTGTCCATGGCAGTCCTTCCGTTGGGGAGTGAAGATGCCTGGATTCAGCAAGTCACATACCCGTGGGCAGGCCCATCGCGCGCCGCAGCGCCTCCAGGATCTGCGAGGGCGAGGCCGGCTTGCGCAGCACGATGAAGGAGGACTCGGCGGTGAGCGCCTCGCTGTAGCCGCTGATCAGCACCACCGGCAGGCCCGGCCGGCGCTTGCGCAGCTCGCGCGCCAGCGCCTGGCCGTCCATCGAGCCAGGCATCACCACGTCCGACAGCACGACGTCCACCGCCGCGCCGCTGCCGAACAGCTGCAGCGCCTCGTCGGCGTCCTTGGCCGTCAGCACCTGGCACGAGAAGCTGCGAAGCAGACTGGCGGTGACGCGGTTGAGCT
>NZ_VOSR01000786.1:0-1098 GCF_007997345.1 Mitsuaria sp. TWR114 | reverse complement strand
GCAGGATCAGCGGCAGGTCCTGCGCGCCGTGGCGGGCCTCGTGCTCGGGGACGGCGCTGCCGTCGATGCCGACCACGCGTCCCTTGTCATGTTCCAGCACACCGCGGATGAAGCCGCCAGGTGTCAGTACGAATCCGTCGATGTGCTGGGTCGTCATCCGTCTCGCCTCATCTCCGCGACGAAGTCGTAGTAGTCGCTGCGGCAGTAGGAATGGGTGAGCTCGACGGCCTGTCCCTGGTCGAGGTAGCCCACGCGGGTGATGAACAGCACGGCCTGGCCGACCGGCACTTCCAGCAGGCCCGCCAGGCGCGAGTCCGCGTTGATCGCGCGGATGTGCTGCAGCGCGCGCACCGGCGCGCCGCCATGCCGGGCGAGGTGCTCGTACAGCGAGGACTCGACCTTCTGCGGCTCGGGCAGCACCGCCTCGGGCAGCACCGACAGCTCATAGGCCATGACGACGGCATCGGCCAGGCGCAGGCGCTCCAGCCGCGCGACGCGCTGGCCGGTGGTCAGGCCCAGCGACAGCTGCTCGTCCGGCGCCGCCATGGCGAAGCCGCGCGTCAGCCAGCGGCTGCTGGGCTTGAAGCCGCGCTGGTGGAGTTCCTCGGAGAAGCTGGTCAGGCGCGACAGCGGCTGCTCGAGCTTGGGCGCGATGTAGTTGCCGGAGCCGCGCTTGCGCACGATCAGGCCCTGTTCGACCAAGCGGTCGATGGCCTTGCGCGCGGTGACGCGCGACAGGTCCAGGGATTCGGAGAGCACGCGCTCGGACGGCAGGGCCTCGTCGGCCTGGTACTGCCCTTCGCGGATCGCCTGGGCCAGCTTGTGGGCCAGCTGCATGTACAGCGGCGAGGCGGCGGCGGGATCGGGCTTGAACTGGAAGGGCAGCTTGGTGCTCATCGGGCTTCTCTGCTTCTCAACGGGGGTCGGAGAGAGCGCCGCGGACCAGCCGCAGCGCACCGTCGGCCGAGTCGCCCTGGGGCGACACGCAACGGGCCCGAATGTTGCCTGAGAAAAGCGCGGCAAGCCGCTGCGCCACGCTGCCCGCGAGCGACAGCGGCAGCTGCTGCGAGGGGTCCAGCGCGAGCGCGAGCTGCTCGA
>NZ_VOSR01000785.1:0-590 GCF_007997345.1 Mitsuaria sp. TWR114 | reverse complement strand
GTTGTCGAACTTGGCGCCGCCTGCTGCATCACCTGGCCGACCGGCACGATCGCGCCCTTGCTGGCCATCATCGTGGCGGTGCCGACCTCGAAGACCTGCAGGATGTGCGGTGCGTTGCCGGCGCGGAAGGCGGCGATGGCGCCGGCCATCGATTCGTCGTAGCTGCCCTTGTAGGTCGGGACGATCTTGTAGTCCTTCTGGCTGGCGTTGAAGTCCTTGGCCAGGTCGTTGACCCAGTCGCCGAGGGCGCCGCCCATCGAGTGCCACCACTGGATCTCGGTCTGGGCCGAGGCGGTGAAGGGGGTCATCAGCGCGACGCCGCGACGGATGCGGCCAGCAGGGAAGTCTTGACGGGCTTCATGGGTCTCCGATGCTCGGGGAGGGTGGTTCTGCGGTCCTGGGCGGACATCGTCGGGTGGACGAGCCACCGGGGGCCGGCGAGCTTATCGGCGCATTGTGACACTGGCGAACCATCCATCGCAGGGTGCGAAGCCAGGCTTCCCTAGAGTCCCTCGCCGGGGATGGCCCTCTGGCGCTGCGGTAGGATTCCGCCCATTGCCCGAACCGGGCCGCCGCCGATCGCGGCCATC
>NZ_VOSR01000784.1:0-593 GCF_007997345.1 Mitsuaria sp. TWR114 | reverse complement strand
GTTGTCGAACTTGGCGCCGGCCTGCTGCATCACCTGGCCGACCGGCACGATCGCGCCCTTGCTGGCCATCATCGTGGCGGTGCCGACCTCGAAGACCTGCAGGATGTGCGGTGCGTTGCCGGCGCGGAAGGCGGCGATGGCGCCGGCCATCGATTCGTCGTAGCTGCCCTTGTAGGTCGGGACGATCTTGTAGTCCTTCTGGCTGGCGTTGAAGTCCTTGGCCAGGTCGTTGACCCAGTCGCCGAGGGCGCCGCCCATCGAGTGCCACCACTGGATCTCGGTCTGGGCCGAGGCGGTGAAGGGGGTCATCAGCGCGACGGCCGCGACGGATGCGGCCAGCAGGGAAGTCTTGACGGGCTTCATGGGTCTCCGATGCTCGGGGAGGGTGGTTCTGCGGTCCTGGGCGGACATCGTCGGGTGGACGAGCCACCGGGGGCCGGCGAGCTTATCGGCGCATTGTGACACTGGCGAACCATCCATCGCAGGGTGCGAAGCCAGGCTTCCCTAGAGTCCCTCGCCGGGGATGGCCCTCTGGCGCTGCGGTAGGATTCCGCCCATTGCCCGAACCGGGCCGGCCGCCGATCGCGGCCATC
>NZ_VOSR01000783.1:0-3116 GCF_007997345.1 Mitsuaria sp. TWR114 | reverse complement strand
CGACGCGAAGGCGCTGCTCGGCGGTTGAGCGCCGTCCGCGCCCCAACCTGAACTCATCGCCGGTCGCGCTTTCGGCATACGCGGCGCGCACGCGCGTCCGCGCGGCGGGCCTATGCTCGGCGCTTCCCTCTTTCGAGCTCCCTCCCTCACCCCATGAGCGACGCCCGCACCGCCCCCCCGACCCACCTCCGCGTCCACCAGTTCGCCGGCCTGAAACCCGGTCCGAAGCTGCTGGTGACGGCCGCCGTGCACGGCAACGAGGTCGCCGGCGTCGGCGCGATCGAGCGCGTGATGCGGATGTTCGACGAGGGCCGGCTCACGCTGCTCAAGGGCACGCTGACGATGATCCCCATCGTCAATCCGCTGGCGCACCGGCTGCAGCGCCGCGAGGGCGAGCGCAACCTCAACCGCAACCTGCGCGTGAACCCGATCCCGCAGGACTTCGAGGACCGCATCGCCAATCGCCTGTGCCCCTGGATCGCCGCCAGCGACGTGATGCTGGACCTGCACAGCTTCAACAATCCCGGGCCGCCTTCGCGATGCTCGGCCCGCGCGACAACGACGGCGAGCTCGAGCCCTTCCGCCACCAGGCCGCCGAGAGCGCGCTGGCGCTGGCGGTGGGCACGTCGCGCATCGTCGAGGGCTGGCTCTCGACGTATGCGCTCGGCCTGAAGCGCCGCGCCGAGAAGGCCGCCGACGGCTCGCGCCGCATGGCGCTGCAGCAGGATCCGCATTACGGCGTCGGCACCACCGAGTACATGCGCAGCACCGGCGGCTACTGCATCACGCTGGAGTGCGGCCAGCACGCCGATCCCCAGGGGCCCGAGGTCGCCTTCAAGGCGATCCTGCGCACGCTGGCGCTGCTGGGCATGGTCGCGCCGGAGGCGGTGGAGCCGGCCGATCCGAAGCGGCCAGTCGAGCTGCTGCAACTCTACGAGGTCATCGACCGCGAAAGCGTCGACGACCGCTTCGAGCGCCAGTGGGCCAGCTTCGACCCGATCGCGGAAGGCGAGCGCATCGGCACGCGCGCCGACGGCACGCCGGTGCTGGCGCCCTTCGGCGGCCGCATCGTGTTCCCCAACAACAACGCCGAGCCCGGCCATGAGTGGTTCTACCTGGCAAAGCCCAGCGACCGCGTGTTGACTTGAGCTTCTGGCTAGAGTCGCCGGCATGAACGATACCCCCGCCGCCACCGCCGCCACCCTCCCCCCGCTGCGCATCGACTTCGTCTCCGACGTCGCCTGCCCCTGGTGCGCGGTGGGATTGAAGTCGCTGGAGACCGCCCTCGCCCGCCTGCCGGACGTGGCCGTCGACCTGCACTTCCAGCCCTTCGAGCTCAACCCCCAGATGGCCCCGGAGGGGGAGGACATCGAGGAGCACCTCACCCGCAAGTACGGCTCGACCAGCGAGCAGCGCCAGCAGATCCGGGCGCACCTGCGCCAGCGCGGCGCCGACGTGGGATTCACCTTCACCGAGGGCGCGCGCAGCCGCATCTGGAACACCTTCGACGCGCACCGGCTGCTGCACTGGGCGGGCCTGCAGTCCGCGCAGGCGCAGCGCGACCTGAAGCTGGCGCTGCTGACCGCATATCACACCCATGGCCGCAATCCGGGTGACCGCGAGACGCTGCTGGCGGCGGTCCGAGAGATCGGCCTGGACGCCGCCGAGGCCGCCCGCGTCATCGACAGCGGCGAGTTCGCCGAGGACGTGCGCGAGACGGAATCGCTGTGGCTGGGCCGCGGCATCAGCTCGGTGCCGGCGGTCGTGATCAACGAGAAGTACCTGATCCAGGGCGGCCAGCCGCCGGAGGCCTTCGAACAGGCGCTGCGCCAGATCGCCGCCGAAGCGGGGCAGGCCTGACCGGCAAGCCCCGGCGTCCTGGAGCACGCGCACGGGTCGTCACGCAAGGGGGTTGATCCGCGTCCGGACCGGCCGCCGGATTTGAGACAATCCGCCCATCGTTTGAACGGGGCCACGCGTCGTCCGCTTGGCCCCGTTGTCATTCCTGGCGCGTGCGCGCGCCGTCACCGCCTGACGCAGTTTCCAGATGTTCAAGAACCTGATCGTTTACCGCCTGTCCAACGACTGGCAGCCCAATGCCGAGAAGCTCGAGGACGCCCTCGAGAACGAGCGTTTCGCGCCCTGCGGCGCCACGGAAGCCCTGTCGGCCGGCTGGGTGCCGCCGCGCGGCGAGCCCGGCGCCCGGCTGCTGGAGGAGATCGACGGCCACTGGCTGCTGAGCCTGCGCATGGAGAAGCGGGTGCTGCCCGGCTCGGTGGTGCGGGAGAAGGTCGAGGAGATGGTCGAGCGGATCGAGCTCGAGACCGGCCGCCGGCCCGGCAAGAAGCAGCAGCGCGACATGAAGGAGCAGGCCACGCTGGAGCTGCTGCCGCGCGCGTTCACGCTGCAATCGCACCTGCGGGTGTGGATCTCGCCCAAGCAGGGCCTGCTGATGGTGGATGCGGGCTCGATCGGCAAGGCCGACGAGCTGATCACGCTGCTGGTGAAGGCCGATTCGTCGATCAACCTGCACCTGCTGCAGAGCGCCGAATCGCCGGCCGCCTGCATGGCGGCATGGCTGATGGACGGCGTGCCGCCCAAGGACTTCGTGATCGACCGCGATTGCGAGCTCAAGGCCGCCGACGAGATGAAGGCGGCGGTGCGCTACGCCCGCCACAACCTGGACACCGACGAGGTCAAGGCGCACCTGACCAGCGGCAAGATGCCCACGCGCCTGGCGATGACCTGGAAGGAGCGCGTGTCCTTCACCCTGACGGACACGATGCAGATCAAGGGCATCAAGTTCCTGGACGTGGTCTTCGACGGGCGGGACAAGCCGGCCAAGGACGAAGCCTTCGATGTGGACGCGGCGCTGGCGACCGGTGAGCTCGCGCAGCTGATCCCCGACATGATCGAGGGCCTGGGCGGCGAGCTGGACTTCATCGGCCAGTCGGCCAAGATCGCGGCCGAGCACACGCCGGGCGGCGCGAAGGCGCCCGCGCCTGCGGCGGCTTCGCCGGCCAAGGATGAGGACATGGCCACCGAAGCGGCGCCCTGGGATTGAGGCACCGCGCGCTGCGACGACCCTCACCCCTGCCCTCTCCCGCAAGCGGGAG
>NZ_VOSR01000782.1:0-3191 GCF_007997345.1 Mitsuaria sp. TWR114 | reverse complement strand
GGCCAGCCGCACGCCCAGCCGCGCCTCCAGCTTCTTCAGCATCGCGCTGGCCGCCGCCGGCGTGATGCCCATCTCGCGCGACGCCGCCGTCAGGCTGCCGCCCCGCGCGCACTCGATCAGCAGGCGCAGCTCGGCGGTGTTCTCGATGTCCATGAGCCGTCCTCCTCGGGGAATCTTCAATCCAGGCTTGAAACTGATAGCCATTCAGCAGACTTCATTGATTCTGCCCAAGCGCGCACCATCCGTCCCCTGCGGATCGTCATCCCCTCTTCCTGTCTCCCAATCCTTAAAAGGAGTCGTCTCATGAAAGCCGTCGGCTACTTCCAGTCATTGCCCATTACCGCGTCCGAGTCGCTGCTCGACCTGGACCTGCCCCTGCCCGCCCCCGGACCGAAGGACCTGCTGGTCGAGGTCGCCGCGGTCGCCGTCAATCCGGTGGACACCAAGATCCGGGTGCGCCGCGCCAGCGCCGACGGCACGACGCCGGTGATCCTGGGCTGGGACGCGGTCGGCACGGTGCGCGCGATCGGGCCCGAGGTCAGCGGCTTCGCCGTCGGCGACCGGGTCTGGTACGCCGGCGACATCACCCGCCCCGGCAGCAATGCGCAGTTCCAGTGCGTCGACCACCGCATCGCGGCCCGCGCGCCCACGACGGTGAGCGACGCCGAGGCGGCCGCGCTGCCGCTGACCGCGATCACCGCCTGGGAACTGCTGTTCGACCGCCTGCAGGTGCAGCAGCAGGCGGACCGTCCGGTCAGCCTGCTGGTCACCGGCGCGGCGGGGGGCGTCGGCTCCATCCTGGTCCAGCTGGCACGACGCCAGACCCACCTGACCGTCATCGGCACCAGCTCCGAGCCGGAGGGCGAAGGCGGCCGCTGGCTGCGCTCACTGGGCGCGCATCACGTGATCAACCACCGCGAGCCGATCGCGCCGCAAATCGCCGCCCTGCAGCGCGACGGCGCGCCGCCGCTGCGCTACGTCACCAGCCTGACCCACACGCCGCAGCACTTCCCAGGCCTGGTCGAGGCCCTCGAACCGCAGGGCAAGCTGGCGCTGATCGATGACTTCGGTCCGGGCGACATCGACGTGATGGCGCTGAAGGGCAAGTCGCTGTCGCTGCACTGGGAACTGATGTTCACGCGCAGCATGCATGCGACGCACGACATCGCCGCCCAGGGCCGGCTGCTGGCCGAGGTCGCCGCGCTGGTCGACGCGGGGCAACTGCGCACGACGCTGGCCGACGTCGTCGGTCCGATCTCCGCCGAGCACCTCCGGCGCGCCCATGCGCTGCAGGAGAGCCAGCGCCAGCGCGGCAAGCTGGTGCTGCAGGGCTGGCCCGCCTGAACGGGGCCTGAGCGCGGCCTGAACGTCGGGGCCGCGAGGTCCGCGTTGCGCGCATGCCGCACTTCTCGTCACAGTTGTGACGTCTTACCGCCCCGGCCCGCCGGGGCGTTTTCATTGGCGCGCGGCTCGGGAAAACCTCCAGTGCGCGACGGCCTCGCGCAGGCGATACCTGCGGCCTCGGACGCCACGACGCGTCCGGCGAATCAACAACGGCCGACCACGGCCATGCAGAGCGAGGGATCGTCATGAACATCCGCAAGGTCCTGGCCGCCGTCCTGCCGGCGGCCCTTCTGTGCGCCGGCGCTCGGCCACCGCCGCCACCATCGGCGTGATCCTGCCGGGCAGCTACCCGAGCACGGCGCAGGCCGAGGAGCTGCAGCTGGGCATGACGCTCGCGCTCAAGACCTGGCCCGGGGACGCGGCGCCCAAGCTGGTCATCAAGGACAGCGGCTGCGACGCCCGCAAGGCCGATGCGATCTCCCAGGAATTCATCAAGGCCAAGGTGGACCTGGTGCTGGGCAACTGGTGCGAGATCAACGCCGGCGCGACGCGCTGAAGGCGGCCGGCATCCCCTTCATCTCCAGCAATGCCGAGCGGGTCAAGGACCAGGACCTGCAGCTGCAGCTGGGCCGCATCGAGCTCAATGCCGGCGAGAAGATCGCCGCCGACCTGCGCCGCCAGACCGGGCTGCGGATCAGCGCGCGGACCTCGTGCTGGATGGACTTCGACGCGACGCTGTCCGAGCGCGTGGACGCGGTGCTGTGCCCGGTGCTGACGGTCGACCGCGGCCGCTGGGACCAGGTGGCCAACACCTACGGCGCGGCCTTCCGCAAGCCCTTCACCGCCTCGGCCGCGCGCGGCTACGCGGCGATGGAGGTGGCCTTGAACTACCTGCGGCGCGCCAAGGGCATGAAGCCCGCGGCGGCGCTGAAGGAAACCCAGGCTATGGCCACGCTGCTGGGCCCGGTGCCGACGCTGGACGCGCCGGCGCCGACGACGGCGCTGCAGCTGGTCTTCCGCCACGACCTGCCCAAGCTCAATCCGCAGCAGTCGCAGACGCTGGACAAGCTGGTCAAGACCAAGGGCTGCGCCTGCCCCGGCGGCACGCTGCGCAACGGCTGCCCGCGCGATTCCGGTCCGTGGGGCGAGCTGCCCTTCGTCGTGCGCGGTGGCGGCACGCCGCCGGCTTGCACCAAGCCGATCGGATTGCTGGAGCTCTGAGCGCTCCGGCTCAGCGCAGCAGCAGCGCGGCGATCCGCAGCGCGATCTCCACCAGCGTCGGCGGCGAGCCGCCGCTGGATTCGGGCCATCCGGAGCTCGGCCATTCGCGGCTGCCTCCGCGATCGCGGCGGGCGTTCTCCCGGTCGTAACGCTTCTCGTAGTCGCCTCGCCAGAAGTGGCCATGCTTGCCGCCCGCCGGATCGCTGGGCGTGACATAGGAGGCCAGCCGCCGGCGGCGCTCCTGCTCCGCCTCGTCCTCGGCGACGCGCCCGTCGTGCTCGAGCGCATCGAGCAAGGGCCCGAGTTCCTCCAGCGACGGCACCACCACCGCGTGATGGCAATGCCCGCAGCGCGTCTCGCGCGTCGGATCCATCGGCGCGCCGCAGCCGCGGCAGGCCCAGCCGACCGGCTTGCCGCCGCTGGGCATCAGCAGCGGCTCCGAGGGCGAGCGCCGGCGCAGCGCGTTCGTCAGGCGCGGCATGTCGATCATCAGCAGCGGGCTCCGGCACCAGGGGCAGTCCTCGCCCTTGCCGTCGGCCGGACCGCCGCAACTCAGGCAGCACAGCTGGCGCCGCTCCGCCTGCAGCGCGCCGCGCTCGGCGGGCAGCAGCGATGCCGCACGCTGC
>NZ_VOSR01000781.1:0-583 GCF_007997345.1 Mitsuaria sp. TWR114 | reverse complement strand
GGACCTGTCGCTCAACCTGTTCCTGCTGCTGCTGGTGGCGGGCTGCTTCGCGCTGATGACGCTGATGCAGACGCTGGATGCGCTGCTGACGCTGCCCAAGCGCGCGCGGCTCTGGCGCATGGCCCAGCGGGAGCGCAGCGCGCAGGTCGCGCTGCGCGAGGCCTGGGCCGAGTATTTCGGCGCGCGCTACAGCCGCGCCCAGAAGGCGGCGCAACGCGCGCTCAACATCCAGTCGCAGACGCCGGACCTGGCGCAGGACGGCGCGTTCATGGCGCTGGCGCACCTGGTGGCCGCGCAAAGCGCGCACAAGCTGCAGGACCGGCGCAACCGCGATGAGCACCTGCGTCAGGCGCTGCAGGTGGCGGCGACCTCGGCCGGCGCGCGGGTGCAGGAAGAGGGCGCCCGGCTGCTGGCGGCCGAATGGGCGCTCGACGACCGGGACGCGCCGCGCGCGCTCGGCCTGCTGGGCGAACTGACGCCCGGCGTGGCGCGCCGCACCCAGGCGCTGCGGCTGAAGCTGCAGGGCAGCCGGCTGGCGCATCAGCCGCTGGAGGCGCTGCGCACCGCGCGCCTGCTGGCCAAG
>NZ_VOSR01000780.1:0-8726 GCF_007997345.1 Mitsuaria sp. TWR114 | reverse complement strand
CGATCCGGTCGATCCGGTCCCTCCCCCGGACGCGCCCCGTCTGGCGCTGGTTCACGATTCCGGCCTGTCCGCCACCGACCTCCACACCAACGACGCGCGCGTGAGGATCTCCGGCCTCGCGGACAAGGCGACCTGGCAGTTCAGCCTGGACCTGGGCCTGACCTGGCAAGACGGCCAGGACGACACCATCCCCGCCTCGCAGTTCACGCAGGACGGCGCGCAGACCGTCCTGGCGCGACAGATCAATGCCCAAGGGGCCAGCGAGATCACCACGCTGCGATTCGTCCTCCAGACGCGCGCGGACGATCTCGATCTCTCCTCGACCGCAGGGCTCCAGACGACGGTCACCAGCGTCGTTGACCGCTTCCAGCTGGCGCCGGGCGTCGCCCTCACCGCGACGCAGGACGCGTTGACCGCGCAGGACCTCAGCGCGCTGCGCGTGCGGATCACCGGCGTCGGATTCGACCCGATCAACGACAAGCTCCAGCTGGACCAGGCCCTGGACCTCGACGTCAGCACGGCGAGGGACAACATCGAGATCGGCGGCCTGGCCGGCCTCTCCTACCGCTACGACGCCGACACCGCCAGCCTGTCGATCTGGCGCTCCGACGGCACCGCGCTGACCGGCTCCGACGCCGCGGCGCTGTCCAACGCGATCCGCCTGAGCAACACCATGGGTCGCCCGCGCGAAGGCGAGCGCGTGATCGCGCTGTCCGTGGTCGACCTCGCCGGCAACGTCAGCGCCGAGTCGCAGGTGTCGGTGGTGATGGACAACCATGTGCCCTCGCTGGACCTCAACGGCGCGCTGGCCGGCGTCGACACCGAGACGGTGATCCACGACCTCGTCACGCCGCAGCCGCTGCTGGCGCCGGGCGGCACGCTGTCCCACACCAATCCGGACGCGACGTTCCAGCAGGTGACGATCGACATCAGCGGCGAGAGCGTCAGCCCGGACGACCATCTCGGCTGTCTGGACGGCGGCGTGATCACCCAGCTGGGCCAGGTCGACCTCACGATCACCGTGGCCGGCGTCCAGTGGCGGGCGATGGCGCTGGCGGATCGCTACCAGTTCGTGCTGGCCGACGGCTCCGCCGCCAGCCTGGCGCAGACGCAGGCCCTGCTGGACTCCCTGAGGCTGATCGACACCTCGCCGCTCGCGCTGGAAGGCCCCCGCTCGTATCAGATCACCGTCACCGACCACCTCGGCCGGACCGGCACGGCCACGAGCCTGTTCATCGTCGACCGTACCGCCCCGGTCATCGACCTCAACGGTCCCGCGGCCGGCCTCGACCGGACGGTGACGGTGTCGCCGGGCCTGCCGATCGCCTTCCCGCTCGCGATGCCCTCCAAGACCGAGATCACCGAGGCGAACGGCATCGTCCGCCTCCAGTTCCGCTTCAGCAGCGAGGTGGACGGCGCCTTCGTCGCGACCGATGCAAACGACCCGGCCAACGCCGACCGCCTGGAGCGCTTCGGCCTGTATGACCGCGCCAACCCGGAGCAGACCGCCGGCATGCTGAGCATGGGGAGCGCCTCGTCCATCGAGGCCACCACCTCGACGGCCGGGCTGCGCTACGGCATCACCTGCGAGCGCTCGCCGGACGGCACGGTGCTGTTCACCGTCGTCCCGTCGATGACGCTCACCGCGGACATGACGCGCGCCCTGCTGGAGCAATTGGCCTACAGCGCGGGCGCGGGCGCCGTGGTGGGCAACCGCCATGTCGAGATCACCGGCACCGACGTGGCGGGCAACGTCAGCGCCGTGGCCTCGCAGGTGACGCTGGAGCTGCGGCCCGCCGGCACGCCCGCCATCCTGCTCAGCCGCGACAGCGACTCCGGCCTGTCGCCGTACGACGGCGTCACCTCGGCCAACGGCTCCGCCGCGGCGCCGCTGATCCTCAAGGGCTACGCCGCGGCGGGAGCGACGGTCGCGGTGTTCCTCGACGCCGACGGCGACGGCGTGATGGCAGGCAACGAAGTCCTGGGCACGGTCGTGGCGGACGGGAACGGCCGGTGGGAATTGCAGCTCGCCGGCGCCGGGCTCGAGGACGGCGTGTACCGCTTCGGCGCCGTGGCCGATGGCCTGACCTCCGGCGCGCTCGAGCTCACCGTCGACACGCATCCGCCGGCCAGCGTGGTGGCCATCGGCGACACGGTCCAGCCCCGTCCGGTGCTGTCCGGCACGACGGACGCGCGGGTCGAGGTGACCGTCGAGATCGACACCGACGACAACATCGCCAACGGCTACGAGCTGCGCTACGTGACCCATTCCGACGCCGCCGGCCAGTGGCGCGTGGACACCGCGACGGCCACGCCGGTGGCGGGCGAACGCCACCGCTTCGACGCCGGCGACCCGGTGCACGTGCGGGTCACGTCGGCCGACCTGGCGGGCAACGTGACGGTGAAGACCGCCGACAGCGTGACCGCGGGCGCCACGTACAGCATCTCCGACTCGCATGTGATCGAAGGCACCGACGGCAGCCGCGAGATGGTGTTCATGGTCACCCGCGACGGCGACCTGAGCGAGGCGGGCAGCGTCCGTTTCGCCGTGGACCGCGGCGCCAGCTCGGCCGGATCGAGCGGCGCCACCCTCGCCTCGGCCGCCGACTTCAGCGGCGCCAGCACCGGCCTGCTCAGCTTCGCCGCGGGCGAGACCAGCAAGCTGGTCCGCTTCACGGTGAACGGCGACCACTACCGCGAGGTGAACGAGAAGGTCGTCGTCCGGTTGGAGGACGCGACGGCGGGACGGATCGCCGACGGCCTGGGCATCGGCAACATCAACGAGATCGACGTCAACCGGCTGCAGGCGGCCTACGGCCTGCGCGACCTGAACCCGCACCAGAACGACTTCGCGATCCGGGTGCGGCGCGGTTCCGACAACGCCGAGCAGGACATCGGCTTCGACCTCAATGGCGAGCTCGACCGCACCGCGCTGCTCGACTTCGTCGGCCGCGGCGCCTCGGACAAGGGCTTCGTGACGCAGTGGTACGACCAGTCCGGCAACGGGCGTGACATGACGCAGACGGACCTGGCCAGGCAGGGCGTCATCGTCGACGCGGGACAGGTCGTGCAGCGCGCCGATGGTTCAGCCGCCATCAGCTTCAACAACGGTCGCAACGGCAAGAACAACGACTACATGGTGGCCAACGGCGTCGCGGCGGACGACTGGCGGAGCGTGGCGGTCTACACGAAGGTCCAGTCCGAAGGCACGGGTTTCGGCACGCTGTTCAACCTGGGCGGCACCGACAACGACCGGCTCAGCAGCCATTACCCCGCCTGGAACAACTACTACTTCGACGTCATGACAGCCAGCGGGGATGGTCGCCTCGTGCAGCCGCTGCCGTCGAGCAATGCGCTGCTGGGCCATGCCAATGACGTCGTTTTCGAGGCCCACGCCGGGAACGCGGGCGCCGGCACCGCCTCGCTGAACTACGTCGATGCGAAGCAGGTCATCTTCGAGGAGGGGATCCGGGTGGCCTCCGACGGCACGCTGCCGAGTCAGTTCCCGACCAGTGCGCAGTGGAAGCTCGGCTGGCACGGCAACTGGGCGAATGGCACCGACACCGCCTATTACCAGCAGGCCATGTACAACGAGTTCCTCGTCTTCCTCGACAAGGACGGCACCGCCACGCCGGCCGTGCAGTCGCTGCTGGGCACCGCCGGCAACGACGTGCTGACCTACTCGGGCGAGCGCGAGGTGAGCCGCATCGACGGCCTGCTGGGCCATGACGCGCTGTACGTCTCGGGCGATGCGAACCTCGACTTCGGCGCCTTCTCCGGCGGCGTGAAGGGCCTGGCCCAGGTGTGGATGGACAACGGCGCGGCCAACATGCTGACGCTGACCTCGGCCACGCTGGCGGCCAACGGCGATGCGCCGCTGGTCGTGCAGATGGACGCGGGGGACCGGCTGATCCTCGATGGCCGCGAGTTCCAGCACAGCGGCGACCACCTGGAAACGATGGTCATCGGCAGCCAGCGCAACGACGTGATCGTCGCCAGCTCGCGCAACGACGTGCTGATCGGCGGTGGCGGCGCCGACACCTTCCGCTGGCAGGCCGGCCAGACCGGCCATGACACGGTGCTGGACTACAGCAATGCCCAGGGCGACCGGCTCGACCTGACGCAGCTGCTGCGCGGCGTCCCCGCCGGCGGCGAGGACCGCTTCATCCGCCGCGGCGTCGATGCGCAGGGCCAGGTCGAGCTGTTGATCGACGCCCACGGCAATGGCGACTTCAACCAGCCGGAGTTGACGATCACGCTGGCGGACCTGCGGCCCACCGACACGATCACCGTCCTGACCGGGGCCGGCCAGGCGGTGCTCTGACGACCCGGCGCGGTTGGCGCGGCACGCGCCATGCCGCCGCGAAAACGACAACGCCCCGACGGCCTGAGCCTCGGGGCGTTGTTCCTGGCGACGGTGGCGGGAAGGCCACCGTGCCCGGCGATCAGGCCGAAGCCGCGCCCGGGTTGCGCAGGCGGATGTGCAGCTCGCGCAGCTGCTTCTCGTCGACGTAGGACGGCGCGCCGGTCAACAGGCACTGCGCGCGCTGCGTCTTCGGGAAGGCGATCACGTCGCGGATGGACTCGGCCTTGGTCATCAGCGTGACCAGGCGGTCCAGGCCGAAGGCCAGGCCGCCGTGCGGCGGCGCGCCGTACTGCAGCGCATCCAGCAGGAAGCCGAACTTCACGCGCTGCTCCTCGGGGCTGATGTTGAGCGCCTCGAAGACCTTGGCCTGCACGTCGGCGCGGTGGATACGCACCGAGCCGCCGCCCAGTTCCCAGCCGTTGAGCACCATGTCGTAGGCCTTGGCCACGCACTTGCCGGGGTCGGTGACCATCAGGTCCTCATGGCCGTCCTTCGGCGCGGTGAACGGGTGATGGACCGCGGCCCAGCGCTTGTTCTCCTCGTCTTCCTCGAACATCGGGAAGTCGACCACCCACAGCGGCGCCCACTTGTCCTCGAACAGGCCGGTGGACTTGCCGAACTCGCTGTGACCGATCTTCAGGCGCAGCCCGCCGATGGCGTCGTTGACGATCTTGGCCTTGTCGGCGCCGAAGAAGATCAGGTCGCCGTCCTGGGCGCCGGTGCGCGACAGGATGTCGGCCACCGCCTTGTCGTGCAGGTTCTTCACGATCGGCGACTGCAGGCCCTCGCGGCCCTTGGCCGTCTCGTTGACCTTGATCCAGGCCAGGCCCTTGGCGCCGTAGATCTTCACGAACTCGGTGTAGCTGTCGATCTCGCCGCGGCTCATCGTCGCGCCGCCCGGCACGCGCAGCGCGACCACGCGGCCGCCCGGCGTCGTGGCCGGACCGGAGAAGACCTTGAAGTCCACATCGCCCATCACGTCGGTCAGCTCGGTGAACTCGAGCTTCACGCGCAGGTCCGGCTTGTCCGAGCCGAAGCGGTGCATGGCCTCGGCGTACTTCATGACCGGGTAGTCGCCCAGCTCGACGTTCAGCGCCTTGCGGAAGACGTGGCGGATCATGCCCTCGAACATCGCGCGGATCTCTTCCTCGTTCAGGAACGAGGTCTCGATATCGATCTGCGTGAACTCGGGCTGGCGGTCGGCGCGCAGGTCCTCGTCGCGGAAGCACTTGGTGATCTGGTAGTAGCGGTCGAAGCCCGCCACCATCAGCAGCTGCTTGAACAGCTGCGGCGACTGCGGCAGCGCGAAGAACATGCCGTCATGCACGCGCGACGGGACCAGGTAGTCGCGCGCGCCTTCGGGCGTGCTCTTGGTCAGCATCGGCGTCTCGATGTCGACGAAGCCGTGCTCGTCCAGGAACTTGCGCGCCTCCATCGCCACGCGGTAGCGCAGCATCAGGTTGTTCTGCATGTACGGGCGGCGCAGGTCCAGCACGCGATGCGTCAGGCGCGTCGTCTCGGAGATGTTCTCGTCGTCCAGCGGGAAGGCCGGCGTCACCGACGGGTTCAGCACTTCCAGCTCGTGGCACAGCACCTCGACCTTGCCGCTGACCAGGTTGGCGTTCTCGGTGCCGGCCGGGCGCGCGCGCACCTTGCCGACGATCTTCACGCAGAACTCGTTGCGGACCTCTTCGGCCACCTTGAACATCTCGGGGCGGTCCGGGTCGCAGACGATCTGGACCAGGCCTTCACGGTCGCGCAGGTCGATGAAGATCACGCCGCCATGGTCGCGGCGGCGATGGGCCCAGCCCATCAGGGTCACGGTCTGGTCCAGCAGCTTCTCGCTGACTTGGCCGGCATAGCAGGTACGCATGGAGTTCTCCGGAAATTTCGAGTGTCGGGACGGCGCTGGCGGCGGGGCGTCGATGCGGATCGCAACGCGCGCGGCCGGCGCGGGAAGGACGGATTCAGGGAATGGGCGCTGGCGGGGTCCCGCGGACCCTCAGGACTGAGCGCTTGCCGGGGCGCTCAGCCCGGTCAATTTCGGGCGACCTCGCTCGGCAGGACGATGGCCGGCTCCCCCTGAGGAGCGACCACCCCCATCGAGATGATGTATTTGAGCGCCTCATCGACGCTCATCGCCAAAGGCCGCAATTGCGCGCGGGGCATCATCAGGAAGAAGCCGGAGGTCGGGTTCGGCGTCGTCGGCACGTACAGCGCGACATGCTCCTCCGGCTCCTCGCCGCTGAGCGTGCCCAGCTGCTGGGCCACCTCGCCGCCGGGCTTGCCGGTGACGAAGGCGATGGTCCACGAGCCCTGGTGCGGGTACGGCACCAGCACGGCTTCGCGGAAGGCGTTGCCGCTGGAGGAGAACAGCGTGTCCGAGACCTGCTTGACCGAGCTGTAGATGCTCTTGACGATGGGGATCTTGTAGAGCAGCCGGTCCCATTGACGCAGCCACCACTGGCCGAAGATGTTCGCCACGAACATGCCGGTCAGCATCAGCAGCGCGACCATGACGACCACCCCCAGGCCGGGGATGTCATGCAGCTGCTTGAGCGAGGTCTGCGCCGACAGCGGCAGCACCGCGCCGACCGCCGACAGCAGCCAGACGAAGACGCCGTCGATCATGCCGAGGATCCACAGCAGGACCCAGACGGTGATCGCGAGCGGGAGCCAGACCAGCAGGCCGGTGATGATGTACTTTCTCATGCCTGGGTCCGGCCTCGGCGTCAGTGGCAGGCGCAGGAACCGCCGCAGGCGGTGCCCGACGGGGCCGACGTGCCGGAGGAGGACTCGGACGAGGCGGCGGCGGTCCCGCCGGAGGCCGGGGCGGCCTCGCCGCCCGTGGCCGGCGCGGCGGCCGGCGACGCCGGTGCGCTGGCGCCGCCCGATCCGCCGCGGAAGTCCGTCACGTACCAGCCCGAGCCCTTGAGCTGGAAACCGGCGGCGGTGACCTGCTTCGAAAAACTCTCCGCGCCGCAGGCGGGGCAGACGGTCAGCGGAGCGTCGGACAGCTTCTGCAGCACGTCTTTGGCGTGGCCGCAGGCGCCGCAGCGATAGGCGTAGATCGGCATTTGGGGGACTACCGGGTCAAAAACCCGAAATTATATAGAGTGGCCCGCCGGCGTCGCACCGGCCAGGCGGTGGTGGCTGCCGTGCACGTCGCGGATCGCCTGCGGCCCCAGCGAGCCCACCAGCATGCCCACGATGCCGGCCAGCAGGCCCGCCAGCTGGGCCGGGAACTGCTCGCCCGCCGGCGTCATCAGGAACAGGATCCAGGTCAGCACGCCCAGCACGATGGCGAAGATCGCGCCCTGCGTCGTCGCGCGCTTCCAGTAGAGGCCGAACACCAGCGGGACGAAGGCGCCGACCAGCGTGACCTGGTAGGCGCTGGAGACCATCTCGTAGATCGACGTGCCCTGCAGCGCGATCGCGTAGGCGCAGACGCAGACCGAGAACAGCAGCACCGCGATGCGCATCGTGCGCAGTTCCTGCTTGTCGGACACGCGCGGGAAGAACTGGCGCCAGATGTTCTCGACGAAGGTCACCGACGGCGCCAGCAGCGTGGCCGAGGCGGTCGACTTCAGCGCCGACAGCAGCGCGCCGAAGAAGATCACCTGCATCACGAAGGGCATCTTGTCGATCACCAGCGTGGGGATCACCTGCTGGGGGTCCTCGGCGATCAGCTGCTTGGCCTCGGTGGGCATGATGATCAGCGCGCTCACGACGATGAACATCGGCACGAAGGCGAACAGGATGTAGCAGATGCCGCCGATGACCGGGCCGCGGGTCGCCGCCTTGACGTCCTTGGCGGACATGACGCGCTGGAACACGTCCTGCTGCGGATCGATCCCAGCATCATCGTGATGGCCGCGCCGACGAAGAACACGACGTCGTGGAAGCTCGGCTCGGGCAGGAAGCGGAACATGTCCTGGCTCGACGCCAGCGCGATGACCTTGTCGGCGCCGCCGGCCATGTCGGCCGCGAACCAGGCGATCAGCGACAGCCCCACCACCAGGATGATCATCTGGATGAAGTCGGTCACCGCCACCGACCACATGCCGCCGAACAGCGTGTAGGCCAGGATCGACGCCGTGCCGATCATCATGCCCACCGGGATGCTGATCGCGCCGCCGGACAGCAGCTTGAACACCAGCCCCAGCGCGGTCACCTGCGCCGCCACCCAGCCGAGGTAGGACAGGATGATGATGAAGCTGCAGACCACCTCGACCACGCGGCCGTAGCGCTCGCGGTAGTAGTCGCTGATCGTCAGCAGCGTCATCTTGTAGAGCCTGGCCGCGAAGAACAGGCCCACCAGGATCAGGCACGAACCCGCGCCGAACGGATCCTCGACCAC
>NZ_VOSR01000078.1:0-3441 GCF_007997345.1 Mitsuaria sp. TWR114 | reverse complement strand
CGGCAACGCGGTGCGGCTGGAGCTGTACCGCGGCGTGACCCACGACTTCATCAAGATGGGTCGCAGCATCCCCGAAGCCGAGCAGGCGCTGGACGCCTGCGCCGATGCGCTCCGGACCGCCTTCGGCCTGCCGGCGCCGGCCACCGCCCCCGTGACTTCCACGACCTCCACGACCCCCACCGGGGCCTCCGCATGAGCAGCACCAACGCCTCCGCGCTCGCGCGCGACCGCTTCCGCTTCTTCGAACGCCTGCGCGTGCGCTGGGCCGAGATCGACGCGCAGCAGATCGTCTTCAACGGCCATTACCTGACCTACTTCGACACCGCCGTGGGCGGCTACTGGCGCGCGCTGGCGCTGCCCTACGCGCCGACGATGCAGGCGCTCGAGGGCGACCTGTTCGTGCGCAAGTCGACGATCGAATACCTGGGCTCGGCGCATTACGACGAGCTGCTGGACATCGGCGTGCGCACCGAGCGCGTCGGCACGACCTCGCTGACGGTCAGCTGCGCGGTGTTCCGCGGCGACGAGTGCCTGGTGCATGGTGAGCTGGTCTATGTCTTCGCCGATCCGGTGGCGCGCGTGCCCAAGGCGGTGCCGCAGGCGCTGCGCGAGCTGCTGCTGGGCTTCGAGCGCGGCGAGCCGATGACCGACGCGCGCGTGGGCAACTGGGCGACGCTGGGCGCGGACGCGCACCGCATCCGGCAGGCCGTGTTCGTCGAGGAGCAGAAGATCCCCGCCGACATGGAGTGGGACGCCGCCGACGAGAGCTGCACCCACGCGGTCGCCTACAACCGGCTGGGCCGGCCGCTGGCCACGGGCCGGCTGCTGGAGCATGTGCCGGGCGTGGCCAAGATCGGCCGCATGGCGGTGCTGTCGCCGATGCGCGGCAGCCGCGTCGGCCGCCAGGTGCTGGACGCGCTGATGCAGGCCGGCCGCGAGCAGGGCTACCGCGAAGTGCTGCTGCACGCGCAGCTCAGCGCCGAAGGCTTCTACACCCGCGCCGGCTTCCAGCGCCGCGGGCCGGTCTTCGAGGAAGCCGGCATCGCGCATGTGGAGATGGTCCGGGGGCTGTGACCCAGCCCCAGCTTCTCCAAGCTTGCCGCTATCCAAGCCATTAGGAATTGCAAATGGTTCTCTGATTGTCGATAGCAAATACTCGCCCCACCCCTGACACCCCAGGGGACAGGAAGCACCGCGTCGAGGAGGGCTCGACATCTTGGCGACGCGGTGCCGGCAGCAAGACAACTGGAGAAGCGATGAGTGAACAAGGCAAGTGCCCGGTGATGGGGCATGGCAGCGCGCCGGTGGCGCGGACCAACCGCGACTGGTGGCCCAACCAGCTCAACCTGTCGGTGCTGCGACAGCTCGCGGCCAAGTCCGATCCGATGGGCGAGGACTTCAACTACGCCGAGGAATTCAAGCGCCTGGACCTGGAGGCGCTCAAGCGCGACCTGACCGCGCTGATGACCGATTCGCAGCCCTGGTGGCCGGCCGACTGGGGCCACTACGGCGGGCTGTTCGTCCGCATGGCCTGGCACAGCGCCGGCACCTATCGCACCGCGGACGGCCGCGGCGGCGCCAGCGCCGGCAACCAGCGCTTCGCGCCGCTGAACAGCTGGCCCGACAACGGCAACCTCGACAAGGCGCGCCGCCTGCTGTGGCCGATCAAGCGCAAGTACGGGCAGCGGATCTCCTGGGCCGACCTGATGATCCTGGCGGGCAACGTCGCGATGGAATCGATGGGCTTCAAGACCTTCGGCTTCGCCGGCGGACGCGAGGACATCTGGGCGCCGGAGGAGGACGTCTACTGGGGCGCCGAGACCGAATGGCTGGCCACCAGCGACAAGCCGAACAGCCGCTACTCCGGCGAGCGCGAGCTGCAGAAGCCGCTGGCCGCGGTGCAGATGGGCCTGATCTACGTGAACCCGGAAGGCCCGGACGGCAAGCCCGATCCGGTGGCCTCGGGCCGCGACGTGCGCGACACCTTCGGCCGCATGGGCATGAACGACGAGGAGACCGTCGCCCTGGTCGCCGGCGGCCACACCTTCGGCAAGGCGCATGGCGCCGGCGATCCGAAGCTGGTCGGCCCGGAACCGGAGGCCGCGCCGATCGAGGCGATGGGCCTGGGCTGGATCAACCAGTTCGAGTCGGGCAAGGGCGTGCACACCACCACCAGCGGCATCGAGGGCGCGTGGAAGCCGAATCCGACCACCTGGGACAACGGCTACTTCGACATGCTGTTCGGCTACGAGTGGGAGCTGACCAAGAGCCCGGCGGGCGCCCACCAGTGGGTGGCCAAGGACGTCAAGCCCGAGCACATGATCCCGGACGCGCACGATCCGTCGCGCAAGCACGCGCCGATGATGACGACGGCCGACCTGTCGCTGCGCATGGATCCGATCTATGAGCCGATCTCGCGCCGCTTCCATCAGGATCCGGCCGCCTTCGCCGATGCCTACGCCCGCGCCTGGTTCAAGCTGACCCACCGCGACATGGGCCCGAAGTCGCGCTACCTGGGCCCGGACGTGCCGGCCGAGGACCTGCTCTGGCAGGACCCGCTGCCGGCCGTCGACCACGCGCTGATCGACGCGGCGGACATCGCGGCGCTGAAGGCCCAGATCCTGGCGTTCGGCCTGACGGTGAGCGAGCTGGTCTCGACCGCCTGGGCCAGCGCCTCGACCTTCCGCGGCTCCGACAAGCGCGGCGGCGCCAACGGCGCGCGGATCCGCCTCGCGCCGCAGAAGGACTGGGAAGCGAACCAGCCGGCGCAACTGGCCAAGGTGCTGTCGGCGCTCGAGACCATCCAGCGCGACTTCAACGCGGCGGCGACGGGCGGCAAGCGCGTCTCGCTGGCTGACCTGATCGTGCTGGGCGGCGTCGCCGCGATCGAGCAGGCGGCCCAGGCCGCGGGCCATGCGGTCGTGGTGCCGTTCACCCCGGGCCGCACGGACGCTTCGCAGGCGCAGACCGACGTCGAGGGCTTCGCGGTGCTGGAGCCCGTCGCCGACGGCTTCCGCAACTACCAGAAGGCCCGCTTCACCGTCTCGGCGGAGGAACTGCTGGTGGACAAGGCGCAGCTGCTGACGCTGGGCGCGCCCGAGATGACGGCGCTGGTCGGCGGTCTGCGGGTGCTCGGCGCCAATGTCGGCGGCGTGTCGCACGGTGTCTTCACCGACCGGCCTGGCGTGCTCACCAACGACTTCTTCGTCCACCTGCTGGACATGTCGACCCAGTGGCGCGCGAGCGCGCAGGATCCCGACGTGTTCGAAGGCCTGGATCGCGAGACCGGGCAGCCGCGCTGGACCGGCACCCGCGTGGACCTGGTGTTCGGCTCGAACTCGGTGCTGCGCGCGCTGGCCGAGGTCTACGGCAGCGCCGACGCGCAGGGCCGGTTCGTCCGGGACTTCGTCGCCGCGTGGACGAAGGTGATGAACCTGGACC
>NZ_VOSR01000779.1:0-3539 GCF_007997345.1 Mitsuaria sp. TWR114 | reverse complement strand
CGTCGGCACCTACACCTTCAGCGCCACCGGCCTGGAGGGCGCGGACGCCGGCAACTACGTGATCGCCGCGGAGGGCAACCGCTTCGCGACGCTGAGGATCACGCCTGCCGTGGTGGCGAATGCGGCCTGGGTGCAAGGAACGGATCACACCGACGTCTCGCCCACCTACGGGTCCGCGGCCAACTACACCCTCAGGACCGAGCTCCTCAACGCCTTCGCCGGCGACGACGTCGCGCTGGGCGCCTGGGCCGATCTCCCCGGCGGCCGCTCGACCACGCTGCCCGCGCGCCTGACCCCTGGCACCTACGGCGTCGACAGCGAGCTGCTGGGCGCGGACAAGGGCAACTACGTGATGCTCCGCGCGTCCACCAGCACCTTCCGCGTCGTGCCCAAGCTGCTCACGGCCGTGATCGACAACACCGCCAGCACCTATGGCGACGCGCTGCCGGCGACGGGGGGGCAACCTGTACGGCGTGCTGGCGGGCGACACGGTCTCGGTGACGACGGCGATCGCTGGCGTGCCCGCCAGCAACGGGCGGATGCCGGCGGGCCAGTACGGCATCCACGCCACCGGGCTGGCGGGCGCGGAAGCGGGGAACTACGCCCTGAGCCCGGAGAACTTCGGCGCGCCCGGCCTGCCGCTGTCGCGCAGCGGCCAGCTCACGGTGCTGCCGCGCAGCCTCCAGCGCGCGATGGATCCCGGCAGCCTGAGCATCACCTACGGCGACACGCTGCCGCAGTTGCGCCTGACCGGCGGCGTGCTGCCGGGCGACGAGGTCTTCATGACCAATGTCGTCGTGCCGACCCAGGTCCAGGGCCTGCCGGTCCTGGACGGCCGGGACACGGCGCTGTCCACCTCGCTGGCGGTCGCACGTATCGCTACGTGCCGCGGCTGAGCGGGCGGGACGCGGCGAACTACGTCAGCGGCGGGGATGCCGGCACCGTCACGATCGCCCCCAAGCCGGTCACCGTCACCATCGACCCGATCAGCACCGTCTACGGCAGCTACGTGGCACCGTCCGTGTCGGTCTGGGGGCTGGTCAATGGCGAGCAGAACTGGGTCAAGCCCAACTTCGACGTCGTGGGCGCCAGCGGCTTCCTGACCTACAACGACCGCAGCAACGCGGGCAGCTACACCCAGCAGGTCACCGGCCTGCACCTGGAGAATGGCTTCAGCGGCATGCCCGACTACACGAAGAACTACGTCTTCGTGTCGACCCCGGGCGCGTCGGCACCGCTGACGATCGCGCGCAAGCCGCTCACCTTCACGCCGGCCGCGAGCACCACCGCGGTCTACGGCGATGCGCTCACGCTGGGCGCGCTGTCGGGCGTGCTGCCCGGCGACGACGTCGGCGTGCGCCTCGAGGCCGGCGACGGGTTCCAGTCGCAGCAGCTCCTCAGCGGCAACGGCACGCTGAACTACGCCACGCGCGTGGATGCCGGCGACCACCTCTGGAGCGCGTCGCTGACCGGCAGCCGCCGGGGCAACTACGTCGTCGATCCGATCGGCGGCCGGGTCTCGATCGCGCGGCGCGACGTGATCTACGGCATCAAGGACGCCGAAGGCGTCTACGGCAACTACACCCGCGCCTGCACGCCGTCCGGCTGCACGCCGTTGCCTTACCTGCCGGGCGCGACGACATTCCAGGGCGTGCTGTCCGGCGACACGCTCGGCGGCAACGTCGCCTTCACCGACCTCAACGGCCAGCTCATCACGATCGACGGCAGCACCCATGTAGGCACGTATTTCGAGGTCCTCACCGGCCTGACTGGCGACTCGGCGAAGAACTACAGGATCGCCGACAGCGGCAGCCGGCCCGGCCTCTACAAGATCCTGCCAATGCCGCTGAGCTACACGGTCAGCAGCGGCGTGTTCCTGGGCCAGCTGTACGGCACGCCCGGCGAGGCGACGCTGTCCGACCTGCAGGGCCCGATCACCGGCCGCCTGGACATCGCGCCGATCGTCACCGCCTATGACCCCCAGGGACGGCCGGTCTCCGACCTGAGCCAGCTGACCGTCGGCCGCTACACCTTCCGGGTCACCGGCCTGACGGGGGCCGATACGCATGACTACCGCGTCGGCGACGGCCCGGCGGGGACGCTGGACGTCTTCGCGTCGAGCTCGCTGGGGCTGGGGCTGGTCGAGCCGCTGCCGACGCCGCCGGTCATCCCGATCGTCGCGCCGGTCGCCTCACCACCTGCCGGTGGCCGCCGCCGCTGAGCGGGGCAGTTCCGCAGCAGCGGCAGCGGGCAGGAGGAGGACTTCGGACGCAACATCGACGCCACCGGCATCGTCGGCGGCGTGGCGCTCGGTCCGACCGGCGGAGGCGTCTCCGGCCGCGCCAGCGGCGTGGTGGAAGGGAGCGTCGATCTGGGCGGAGCCGACTTGTCGGCCCAGGCCAGCGGCGAGATCGCCGGCCTGGCCAAGTTCGGCATCACGGCGTCCGGCTCGAAGCCAGCGCCGATGCGCATGTGGACGTGACCATCACAGCGGCCCCGGCTACGTGATGTTCGGCGCGCAGGGCGAGGCCTACGCGATCGGCTCGCTGGGACGCAACGGGCTGCGGATCGGCGCCGAGGCGCGCGCCGGCGTGTCGGCGCAGGCCGGCGCCAGCGGCCATGTGGACGGCCTGGGCGACGCGCATGCGGACACGACGGTCAGCACCTTCGTCTACGCCCGCGCGACGAGCAGTACACGCTGCGCGACGGCCGGGTCGTGCAGCGCTTCGACAACGCGGTGGGCGTGGGCTCGTCGGCGGGCGTCTCGGCCGGTGTGTCGGGCAGCACCGGCTCGGTCGGCGGCGGCGCGACGGTCTACACGCCGGGCTCCATCGGCGGCACCTTCAACTACTCGGTTGGCCTGTCCGACGGCGCGATCAGCGTCTCGCTGGACCTCGGCGCGCAACTGGGCTTCGGCGGGCTGGGCCTGTCGCTGAACTTCTCCATCGACCCGATGGGACTGGCGGGCGCGATCGCCAACTCGCCGGTCGGCGATTTCGTCATCAACGCCTTCGGCATGAATCACCGGGAGCCCGACAACCATTACTCGGAGGCCGACTCGCGCCATGCGGCCTCGATCAGCGATCCGGTCGAGCGCTACAACTACCTGGCCGGCAACACCCGGTGGCGCGACCGGCCGTGGAACTACGCCAGCAACCCCGACGCCCGGACCGACTGGGACAACATGCAGAACTTCTTCAACACCTACAACCAGCTGCTGGACCGCACGCAGACCCTGATCAAGAAGGAGCAGGCTGACCAGGCCCGCTTCCTGGACCTGCTGAAAACCGACCCGAAAGCGGCGATCGAGATGTCGCACAGCGGCAACTTCGTCCAGGCCAACCGCGACGAGGAAAGCGCGCTTCAGGGGCTGTCCCGGCAGCTCGGCGTGCAACTGGCCGTCGTGGACGGCCAGGTCACCTACGTCGCCGGGGGCGGTCGATGAGAAGGATGTCCATGATCACCCGTGCGGCCTGGCGGCAAGGCCTGTCCCGTGCCGTGCGGTCCCCCGTCGCCGCGCTGCTGGCCCTGCTCGCCGC
>NZ_VOSR01000778.1:2645-9728 GCF_007997345.1 Mitsuaria sp. TWR114 | reverse complement strand
CGCCCAGGGTGCGCAGCTCGCCGCTGAGCGGATCGCGGCGCCGGAAGCGCCGGTCGCGCACGCGGTAGAGGTGCAGGTCGGCGCCGATCATCCGGTACTCGCGCACATGCCCGTCGCCATGCGGCAGATCGTCGGCGCAGAACGGCCGCGGCAGTTCGCCGGCATCGGCCGGCAGCACCGCGTGGTTCCACTGGATCGGGTCGTCGAGCAACGCCTGCGGGGTCAGGCCGAGCAGCCCTTCCACCGAGGCGCTGACATGCAGCAGGCGTTGACTCGCGACGTCGGCGCACCACACCAGGTGCCAGGGCGTCTCGAAGGCCTTGTCGTTCATGAGGCGGGTCTCCTTGGAACTTCCGGAGGACGGGTGGCGCGGGCGGGGAACCGCCGTCGACAGGCTCCGGGCAATCGCGGTGCCGTCCCCGATCCGGGGACAGCGGCCGCGCATCGCCCCCCGGCGCGTCGCTCGGAGTGCGCTGGGGGAGCCGGCGTCGGAGCCAAGGTCGAAGGCGGCATGGAAGGCGGCGTCGGGCTTATCCTCAAATGGCGCCCACGCTGCCGGTCACCGGCAGCACGATGCCGGTCACGTAGCCCGAGCACACCGGCGAGGCGAGGTAGACGTAGGCCGGCGACAGCTCCTCGGGCTGCGCGGCGCGTTTCATGTCGCTGGTGGCGCCGAACTCGGACACCTTCTTGGCGGGCGAGTCGGCCGGGTTGAGCGGCGTCCACACCGGCCCGGGCGCGACCGCGTTGACGCGGATGCCTTGCGGCAGCAGGTTCTGCGCCAGCGACTTGGTGAAGGCATGGATCGCGCCCTTGGTCGAGGCGTAGTCCAGCAGCGTCGCGCTGCCGCGCAGGCCCACCACCGAGCCGGTGTTGATGATGCTCGCGCCCTGCTTCAGGTGCGGCAAGGCCGCCTGCGCCATGTGGAAGTAGCCGAAGATGTTGGTCCGGAAGGTCAGCTCCAGCCGTTCCTCGGTCAGGTCGGCCAGCGTCTCGGCGTGCTCCTGGAAGGCCGCGTTGTTGACCAGCACGTCCAGCCGTCCGAAGCGCTGCACGACCTTCTGCACTGCTTGCCGACAGAACTCCCGGTCCTGCACGTCGCCCTTGATCAGCTCGCACTGGCGGCCCTCGGCCTCCACATGGCTGGCGGTCTTGCGCGCGTCCTCGTCCTCGCTGAGGTAGACGATGGCCACGTCCGCGCCCTCGCGGGCGAACAGCACCGCCACCGCGCGGCCGATGCCGGAGTCCCCGCCGGTGACGATCGCCGTCATGCCCTCGAGCTTGCCGCTGCCGCGGTAGTCCGGCGCCAGGAAACGCGGCGCGAGGTCGAGATCGCCCTCCTCGCCCGGCTTGTCCAGGTGTTGCGTGGGGAAGCGGCTGGGCTGCTCGCGCGCGCCGGCCTGCACCGGCTCGTCCTTCGAGGACTTCCTGCCGGCTTCCTTGGCCTGCTTCTCCTGGTCCTTGACGTCCTGCTGATGCTGCACGTGCTGCTGCTTCTCCACGGTGTCCTTCGCGGTCTTCGTCGTCATGGGGTACTCCTTGGGAACGGTCGTCGATGCCGGGATTCGGCAAGCGCCGGACCGGGCTGCGCGCCTCCATGGCGGCGAAGCCGCCACTTGAAACCGGGCGCGCCGCTTGCAGGCACCCGTGCGACACAAGGACCGCTCATGACGCCATTCGCTCCGCCGCTCCACGCCCACACGGTGCCGCCCAGCCCGCCGCATCCGAACGAGGTGCCTTTCGTGCCGCCGCCGCCGCACGGCCCCACGCCGGAGCCGGACGACCAGCCGCCCGACGTCATCGATCCGCCCATCCCCGGCGAAAACCCGATCCCGGTGCGCGAGCCGCCCTACATGCCGCCGCCCACCGCCATCAACTGACTTCGGGCGGCTGGGCGAGCGGGCGAATCGCGGGCGGTGCGTTCGGAGAGAGGCGCGCACCAGCATCGGGCGGCACGGCGATTGCCAATGACAGGGGCTTGTTTCCCTCTGTCACAGGAGTCGCCTTTGAATGCATTGCTGCTCCCGGCGCTGCGCCGGGCATGCGCCGACGGCGTGTTGGCCAGCCTGTTCTCGGGGCTGGCGCTGTTGCGCGGCAGCCGGTCCGACCATGCCCATCTGGTCGGTCGTTCCGAGTACCGCGTCGGCCGTCCGCCGCTGAAATCCTCCGCCGCCAACCTTTTGCTACACACCGCCACCGGCCTGGTGTGGGGCGCGCTCTACGACCGCCTGCGGGCCCTGCGTGACCGCCCCACCCGCGGCAACGCCGTCACCGACGCGCTGCTGCTCACGGCCGTCGCGGTCGGCGTCGACCGCGTCGTCACGCCCAGCGTGCTCACCCCTGGCGCCGACAAGCGCGCCACCGCCTCCGGCACGCGCCCGCCTTCGGCGATGAGCCTGCTGATGATCTACGGCGGCTTCGCGGCCGGCCTGGCGCTGGGCGGCATGCACGCGCTGCGCGACCATCCCCGCGCCGGCGCGGACGCTGAGAACGACAGCGACTACGGCGACTACGACGAGGACTTCGACGTCCTGGCAGACCCTGCGCCCCGACGCGCGGGCAGCCGCGCATGAAGTCGCTGCATCTCCAGATCCGTTTCCTGGTTCCGCTGCTGATCACGCTGACCGTCGCGGCGCTGCTGGCGCTGCCGCTGCTGGACCGGATGACCCTGCGCTGGTTCTCGCGCGACCTGAGCGCCCGCGGCGAGATGGTCGCCAAGACCCTCTCCGTCGCCATCGCCGACATCGATCCCACCGCCAAGCGCGACCGCCTGCGCAACCTGCTCGAGCGCGGCGTGCTCGACGAGCGCCTGGTGGGCATCGCCATGTGCGCGGCCGACGGCACGCAGGTGCTCAGCACCAAGGGCTTCCCCGACACGCTGGGCTGCAAGGAGGCCGAGATCACCGCCGCGCGCAAGGATCCGCGGCTGGAGCTGGCCAGCGGCGCGGTGCACGTGGGCGTCTTCCCGGTCAATCCGCAGCAGGCCGACTCCGACCGCCTCGTGCTGCTGCACGACCTGAGCCTGCCCGACCGCCGCAGCCTGGACACGCGGCGCTACATGATCATCTTCATCACGGTGCTGGGCCTGGCGGTCGCGGGCATCACGATGGTCGTGGCGCAGCTGAGCTGGCGCGGCTGGGTCTCCGGCATGCGCGCGATCCTGCGCGGCGAGGGCCTGGTGCGGCCGCTGCTGGGCGGCGCCGCTTCCGACGGCAGCGGCCCGCAGACCGCGCCGCCCGAGCTGCAGCCGCTGGAGGTCGAGATCCGGCAGCACATCCGCGAGCTCGAGGACAACCTCTACCGCGAGCACGGCCCGCTCACGCCCTGGGACCCCGACCGCCTGCGCGGCCTGCTGCGCACGCAGCTGCGCGGCGACCAGGTCATCGTCGTCTCCAACCGCGAGCCCTACATCCACCAGCGCGGCCCGGGCGGCATCTCGGTCAGCCGGCCCGCCAGCGGCCTGGTCACCGCGGTCGAGCCAGTCATGCGCGCCTGCTCCGGCACCTGGATCGCGCACGGCAGCGGCAGCGCGGACCAGGACGTCGTCGACGCCAACGACCGCGTCGCCGTCCCGCCCGACACGCAGGAGTACGTGCTGCGCCGCATCTGGCTCAGCGACGAGGAAGAGCGCGGCTACTACCAGGGCTTCGCCAACGAAGGCCTCTGGCCGCTGTGCCACGTCGCCCACGTGCGACCGGTCTTCCGCGAATCCGACTGGGCGCAGTACCGCGCGGTCAACCAGCGCTTCGCCGACGCCGTCGTCGCCGAGGCGCGCGGCGACGACCCCGTGGTCCTGGTGCAGGACTACCACTTCGCACTGCTGCCGGCGATGGTGCGCGAGAAGCTGCCCAAGGCCACGATCATCACCTTCTGGCACATCCCCTGGCCCAACCCCGAATCCTTCGGCATCTGCCCATGGCGGCGCGAGCTGCTGCAGGGGATGCTGGGCAGCACCATCCTCGGTTTCCACACCCGCTTCCACTGCAAGAACTTCACCGAGACCGTGGACCGCTACCTGGAGGCCCGCATCGAACACGAGCACTCCACCATCAGCTACCAGGGCGAGCCCACGCTGGTGCAGAGCTACCCCATCTCCATCGCCTGGCCGACCGACGAGGAACGCGCCGGCTGGCCCTCGCCGGCGGACGCGCGCGCGGCGGTCTTCGAGCGGCTGGGACTGGCGCCTGACACCGTCATGGCGGTCGGCGTCGACCGCTTCGACTACACCAAGGGCATCCTGGAGCGGCTGCACGCGGTCGAGCGCCTGCTCGAGAAGTACCCGCAGTGGCAGGGCCGCTTCGTCCTCGTGCAGGTCGCCGCGCCCACGCGCAGCGCGCTGGAGGAATACCGCGAGTTCCAGGACCGCATCCACCGCGTCACCGAGCGCATCAACCTGCGCTTCGGCGGCGCGGGCTACAAGCCGGTGCTGCTGCTGGCCGAGCACCACGACCACTCCGCGCTGATGGAGCTCTACCGCGCAGCCCACATGTGCGTCGTCACCAGCCTGCACGACGGCATGAACCTCGTCTGCAAGGAATTCATCGCCGCGCGAGACGACGACCAGGGCGTGCTCATCCTCAGCCGCTTCGCCGGCGCCGCGCGCGAGCTGCCGGAGGCGCTGGTCATCAACCCGTACCACGTCGAGGAAACCACCGATGCCTTGCACCGCGCCGCCACCATGCCGCCGCAGGAGCAGCGCGAGCGCATGGCCAGCCTGCGCATGACGGTGCGCGAGTTCAACGTCTACCGCTGGGCCGGCCGCATGTTGACCGATGCCGGCCAGTGGCGGCTGCGTGAGCGCATCACACGGCGCGTGCAGCGCCGTGCGCGCGAGTCCGGCGAGGAGGCCCTCACGCCATGAAGCCGGTGCGATACCTGCTCGACGCGGAGGGCCGCGCCGCGCTCGCCCGCCTCATGACCCGCCGACCGCTGCTTGGTTTCGATTTCGACGGCACGCTCGCGCCCATCGTCATGCATCCGGACGAGGCGCGCATCCCGGCGCGCACGGCGGCCCTGCTCGCGCGGCTCGCGGAGCGCGTGCCGATCGCGGTCGTCAGCGGCCGCCAGGTCCTGGACGTCCGGCACCGGCTCGGCTTCAAGCCCACGCACATCGTCGGCAACCACGGCGCGGAGGACGAGTTCGACGGCCCGGACCCGCGCCTGGTCACCACGCTCGAGGCCTTCCGGGAACGGGCGCGGCGCCTGGCGCCGATGCTGGCCGACGCGGGCGCGAGCATCGAGGACAAGGGCGCCTCGCTCGCCATCCATTACCGCTTGGCGCCCGACCCGGTGCTGGCGCGCGAGGCGATCGCGACGCTCATGCGCGAGTTGCCGCCGGGCGTCGAGGCGGAGCATGGCAAGCGCGTGGTCAACATCCTGGTCGAGAACGCGCCGGACAAGGGCGACGCCATGCAGCGCCTGGCCCGCCGCTACGGTGCCGAGGCTGGTTTCTACGTCGGCGACGACACCAACGACGAGCCTGCCTTCGAGCGTGCGGGCGACGACTGGGTGACGGTGCGCATCGGTCCTCGCCTGGACCACAGCCACGCGCGCTACTACCTGCAGGAGCAGTCGGAGATCGACGACGTCCTGCGCCTGATGCTCTCGCACCTCGACAGCTCCGGCGCCCTCGCCCGCCCCTGACACGCACGCCTCGTCGCAGGACGCCAGTGCTTCGGGCTCAGTCCGACCGGGTCCCCTTTTCGGAACTTAAGGAGGGAATTTGGCGGCCGGGGCGGCCGCCAAAGGAGGGAGATGGAGAAAAGGGGACCCGGTCGGACTGAGCGGCGCTCGGTCTCCGCATGCCGCCCCTCACCAAACAGACACCCCGCCTTCAAGGCGCCGGCGACGGCGGCAACGAGGGTTTGATGACGGGTGCCGCCGGCGCTGGCACGTCTTCCACAAGCGCCCTCACCCTGGGCAGCGACTGCGGATAGGTTTTCTGCAGCCAGGCGATGAGCCCTTCCCTCAACTCGCATCGCAGGTCGAAGGCTTTCCCGGAGTCTTTCGCGCTGACCAGCACGCGGATCTGCATGGTGCGCTCGGTGGTCTCGACGACCTGCACGCCGCAGACGCGGCCGTCCCAGTGGGCTGAAGCTTTGCACATCGCCATGGCCTTCTCCCGCAGATCCTGGACTGGGAGCGTGAAGTCGACCCACAGCATCACGGTGCCGAGGATGCTGGCGCTGGTGCGCGTCCAGTTCTGGAATGGATGTTCGATGAACCATTGCAGCGGGATGACGAGCCGGCGTTCATCCCAGACCTTGAGCACGACGTAGGTGGAGGTGATTTCCTCCACCCGCCCCCATTCGCCTTCGATGATGAGCACGTCGTCGAGCCGGATGGGTTGGGCCATGGCGATCTGCAGGCCGGCGAGCAGGTTCCCGAAGACCGAGCGCGCGGCCAGGCCGAAGACGAGGCCGGCGATGCCGGCCGAGGCCAGCAGGCTGGCGCCGACCTGTTTCGCGCGGGGGAAGGTCATCAGCACGAAGGCCAGCGCGGTGAGCATCACCGCGCCCTTGGCCACGCGGGCGAGCACCTTGGTCTGGGTCTGGATGCGGCGTGCCGCGAGGTTGTCCTCGACGTCGGCCGGATGCATCAGCGCCACGCCCTGCGCGACGCCGGTGATCGCCCCCGCGCCGACGGCCGCGAGCGCGAGGATGGTCAGCACGCCCAGCAGGTGTTGCACGCCGCCGATGCCGGCGACGGTATCGGGCACACCCTGGGCGGCGATCAGCAGGCCGATCAGCGGCAGCGCCCAGCGCGCAGGGTTGTCGCAGCGTTTCACCACCGCGGTCAGCAGCGGCGAGAACCGGGTCAGCCGCAGCGCGATCGGCCGCAGGATCGCGTGCAGCAGCAGCGCGCCCGCCACCACGGCCAGTGCGCCGAGCAACAACTGACCCCACAACAGCAGGTCGGCATCGAGGACGTTGAATCGGGTCTTCCAGGCTTGCATGCGGCGGGCAGCGGCAAGTCCCGTTCCGGCGCCGGGCCGGCCGCTTGCCGGACGGGGAGTGATTCCACGACCAGGAGACCGACATGGCCGACAGCAAGACCCGTCCATCGCCCGGCGACGCGTCGCAA
>NZ_VOSR01000778.1:0-2635 GCF_007997345.1 Mitsuaria sp. TWR114 | reverse complement strand
CAGGCGCCGGTCGCGCCGGGCACGCAGGCGCCCGACGCGCAGCCACAGCACCAGGAGGATATGCAGCTGCCGCACGAACGCGACCAGAGCGTGCGCGGCGACTCGACCGGCAGCCACGGCACCGGCGCCGCGGGCGAGCGCCAGCGCGAAGTCATGGGCCAGGCGGGCGACGACCTCAAGCAGGGACAGGTCGACACCGACCTGCGCACCACGCCCGGCCTGGATGCCGAGCGCCGCGACCGGCTGGTCCCCGGACCGGCGCCCTCCGGCCCGACGCGCCGCGGCGGCGGCTGACCACCGCCCCGCGCTTCCACGGCGCACCGCGCGCCCCCACGCCATGCGCCAATGAAAACAGGGCCTCTTCGGGCCCTGTCCTTGTCTCCATCGCGCCTCGGGATTGATCGTCGGTCGTCAGCTGTGCTGGCGGCGCCGCTCAACGGCGTCGATGCGCAGCATCTGGCGGTACTTGGTCACCGTGCGCCGCGCCACCACCAGGCCCTGGCGGGCCAGCTGGCGCGTGATCTCGGCGTCGGACAGCGGGTTCTCGGGCCGCTCGGCCTCGATGATGTCCTTGATCAGCCCGCGGATCGCCGTGCCGGAGCAGGCGCTGCCGTTGCTGCTCACGATCGCGCGGGAGAAGAAGTACTTGAGCTCGTACACGCCGGTGGGCGTCGCCAGGTACTTGTTGTTGGTCACCCGCGAGACGGTCGATTCATGGATGCCGACCTCGTCGGCGATCTCCTTGAGCCCCAGCGGCTTCATCGCCATCGCGCCGAACTCGAGGAAGTGGCGCTGCCGGCGCACGATCGCGCTGGCCACGTCCAGGATGGTCGAGAAGCGCTGCTCGATGTTGCGCATCGTCCAGCGCGCCTCCTGCAGGTGGTTGGCCATCTCGGCATGGCCCTGCTGGCGATGACGCTGGAACAGCTCCGCATAGACCTGGTTCATCCGCACCTTGGGAATGACCGCCGGATTGAGCTGCACCCGCCACTGGCCGCGCACCTTGGTCGTCAGGACGTCCGGCACGATGTAGGCGGCCTGCGTCGTCTCGTAGCGCCAGCCCGGCCGAGGATCGAAGCGGCGCAGCTTCAGGCAGACCGCCTCCGCTTCCGCCACGCTGACATCCAGCAACTGCGCCAGCGCCGGAATGTCGCGCGAGGCCAGCAGGTTCAGGTGCTGGGTGATGATGCGCTCGGCCAGCCGGCGGCTGCGGGCGTCCTCGATCTTGGGCAGCTGCAGCAGCAGGCATTCCGCGACGCTGCGCGCGCCCACGCCCAGCGGGTCCAGCGCCTGCACGCGCTTGAGCGCGATCTGCATCTCTTCCAGCGCCACCGGCGGTTGCATCTGGGCCACCGCGGCCAGCTCCTCCAGCGAGCTGCGCAGGTAGCCGTCGTCGTCGACCGATTCGGCCACGATGGTGGCCAGCACCAGGTCGCGCGGCGACAGCCGCAGCACGTTGAGCTGGCTGCGCAGGTGCTCGCGCAGGCAGGTCTGCGCGGCGGTCATCTCGAGCGCGCTGAGTTCGCCGTCTTCGGCGCGGCGCATCGAGCCGGAGCTCTCCGCGCGCCAGATCTCGCGATCGTCCGGCAGCGGCTCCGGGGTTTCGGCCATCACCGGCGACGGCGCCACCGGCACGTCGGCGTCCAGCGGCAGGGCTTCATCCGAGCCCTCGGTGACTTCGAGGAAAGGATTGCGCCCCAGCATGTCGGTGACCATGGTGGAGAAATCCAGCGAGGACATCTGCAGCAGCCGCACGGCATGCTGGAGGCGAGGCGACAGTGTCTGCGACTGCTTGTGCTCGTGCCTGAGTTCCATTGCTCCCACTTGTGAGACTCCTGTCCGGTAGAGGATGAAACTACCCGCAACCGGTTCCGGAGGTCCCCGCCACGGAGGACGGGAACGGGTTGCAGGCAGTGCCGGCGAACCGGCCTGATGGTCCTTCTGCGCAAGGACATGCCACCTCGCCGCGACGGTTTCACATCGCGGAGCCGGCGTCATCCGGCGTGCCTGCCCGAACGCCGCAAACCCACTGGGCACGGGGCCTGCCGGCGAATTGGCCGGACGCAACGGCGATCTCGGATTCATCGCTCGCGCGCCGGTCCGCGGCGTCCCGCAAGGTCGCGGGCCCTCTTTCACCGGCTCGATCGAGCAAGGCTTTCGGCACCGTTTACCGATGGCCGGCGTGGTCGTGCCTGCTCGCTAGCGCGCCATTCCGGTCCCGTGGGCGGGTAACCACCCGTACCGTGCCCGGGTCCCGCGTGCCCTCGGGTCGTGGACGCGAGCGGCACGACGGCTGGCCCGGGGCTTGCTTCGAGCGTCCGACAGCCCCGTCCCTCCGTCATCCTTACATCTTGCGAGCCGCCACCCTGCCCCCGACCACGATGCGCCGCTGGGCGACGCGGGGCCTCCTCTTGATCGCGCTGGTCTTCCTGTTGAAGGAAGCGAGCGCCATCGTGCTGCCGGTCCTGGTGGCCTTGATCCTCACCTTCGTGCTGGCGCCGGCCGTGCGGACGATGCGGCACCATGGCATGCCCGAATCGGTGAGCGCCGCGATGCTGGTGACGACCGTGGTGGGCTGCAGCGTGCTGAGCGTGGCGCTGCTCGCGGAGCCCGCGGCGCAATGGTGGCAGCGCGC
>NZ_VOSR01000777.1:0-3089 GCF_007997345.1 Mitsuaria sp. TWR114 | reverse complement strand
TGCTGGCGCCGGCGGCGACGGAAGCGGACCATGGCGTCCATGAAAGTCGCTGTCATCGAAGACCATGTTCCCGTGCGCCAGCTGCTGGTGCGCCGCGCCCTCAAGCTGGAGGGACTGACGGTCGTCGCCGAAGCCTCCGGCGAGGACGAAGCGGTGGACGCCGTGATGGCCACCACCCCCGACGTCGTCCTGCTGGACCTGCGCCTGGCGCAGGGCAGCGGCCTGTCGGTGCTGACGCGCCTGCGCGGCCAGGCCTACCCCGGCCGAGTCTTCGTCCTCAGCGGCGAATCCTCCGGCGTCGTCGCCGGCCTGTGCCGCCACCGCGGCGCCGATGCCTTCTACGACAAGGCCTTCGATTTCGAGCAGCTGCTCAGCGACCTGCACGAGCTGTGCAAGCGCGGCGCGGCCAACGCCCCCATGCACGCCCCGACCAGCGACGGCCCCCGCGCCGTCGCCGTCGGCTGAGGCCGCGCGACCCGGACCACCAGGGAGGACCCGCCATGAAACTCGCAATGACGCTGCCCCGCATTCCGCTGCCGACGCTGCCCAGGCTGTCCTGGTCGCCGCGCGGCGCCATGGCGTCCTGGCTGGTGGCCGGCAATCTGCTGGTGGTCGTCGCACTGGTCGGGATGACGGCGCTGAGCCTCTGGAGCCACCGCGCGACCGAGACCGACCGCGCCCGCGACGTGGTCGAGAACCTGGCGCAGAACATGGCCGTGGAGATCAACGCCGAGCTGCGCAACACCGACAACGCGCTGGCCACGATCGCGCTGCGCTACCGCAGCGCGCGCCAGTCGGCGGACCAGGCGGCGATGGTCGCCAAGCTGCTGCAGGAGCAGCGCGGCCTGCTGCCGCAGGTCACCGCGCTGCGCATCGCCGACATCCACGGCACCGTCACCACCGGCCTGATGCCCGGCGAGCGGCCTTTCAACGTGGGCGACCGCGCCTATTTCTCGCAGGCCCGCGCGACCGACGCGATGGTCATCTCCGAGCCGCTGAACAGTCGCGCCCAGAACCACTGGTGCATCATCCTGGCCCGCCGCCTGATCGACCACGACGGCAACTTCGACGGCATCGTGTACGCCGTCGTCACCGCCAAGCACTTCGTCGACCGCTTCAGCGGCGTGGCCCTGGGCCCGTCCGGCGCGGTGTCGCTGCGCTCGGAGGCGATGAACCTGGTGGCGCGCTACTCCGCCAGCGAACCCAATTCGACCAAGGGCTTCGGCACCCGGTCGCTGTCGGAGCAGGCGCAGCGCTCGCTCGAGCAGAACCCCGAACGCGGCGTCTACATCACGCCGACGGCGATCGACCAGGTCGACCGCATCACCGCCTATCGCAAGGTGCCGGGGTATTCGATGACGCTGTTCACCGGCATGAGCAGCGACTACTTCCTGGCGGGCTGGCGCACCCAGCTCGTGCGGCAATCGCTGCTGGCGGCGCTGGTGGCGCTGGCGCTGGCCGCCGCCTCGGGACTGATCTACCGCATCCACCGCGGCGAGCGCCGCTCGCGGGAGGCGCTGGCGAAGCTGGCGCGCGAGCAGGACGCGATGCTGCAGAACGACCTGATCGGCATGGTGCGCGTGCGCGACGGCCACGCCGTCTGGAGCAACCCGGCGCTGGAGCGCATGTTCGGCTACGGCCCCGGCGAGATGGTCGGCCAGGCCGCCATCCGGCTGTTCCTCAGCCCGCAGGAGCATGCCCGCGTGCGCGACACCGCGCTGACGACGATGCGGGCCGGCGGCCGTTTCCAGACGCAGCTGCGCATGCGCCGCCAGGACGGCAGCGAGTTCTGGGTGGACCTGCACGGCACTGTCGTCTCGGAGACCGAATCGATGTGGATGCTGGTGGACATCGACGGCCTCAAGCGCAGCGAGGAGCAGGCCCAGCACCTGGCGCTGCGCGACGTGCTGACCGGCCTGCCCAACCGCCGCCTGTTCGAGGAGAAGGTCGGCGACGCCATCCAGGGCGCGCGCCGCACCGGCCGCGGTTTCGCGGTCTGCTACCTGGACCTGGACGGCTTCAAGGCGATCAACGACCAGCACGGCCACGAGGCCGGCGACGAGGTGCTGATGGAGATCGGCCAGCGGCTGCAGACCCTGGTGCGCGGCAACGACGTGGTCGCCCGCCTGGGCGGTGACGAGTTCGCGATCCTGCTCTCGGGCATCGCGCGTCCGGAGGATGTCGAGCAGACGCTGCAGCGCTGCCTGTTCTCGATCCAGCGCCGCATCACGCTGGACTGCGGCGAGAAGGTCTCCGTCGGCGCCAGCATCGGCGCGGTGGTCGGCGGCGGCGGCGACAACTGCCGCGAGCTGCTCCACGCGGCCGACGAATCGATGTACGCGGTCAAGCGCACCGGCAAGGGCCAGATCCAGATCGCCGGCCACGCGCATTCCGAATGGGCCGTGGCCGCATGAGCCCGCGCGCCGTGCGTGTCCCCGCGCCGGTGCTGCGCGCCTGCTGGGCCGGTGCGTGCGGCGCCTGTGGCGCGTCCGGCGCGGCGCCGTCCAGCCTGTTGCGCCCGTGGCGTCGCCCGCGTTCCCCGCGCCGCCCGTTCCAATCACGCGGCGGGTCCCTCCGATGGGCGACAGGCGTGGCGGCCAACGCCCCCTTGCGCTCAACTTCCGGGCAGGATCTGCCGATGTGGGGGGAAACACCCCCGGCGGGTGGTGGCTAGCCCACGCCCGCGGCCAGGGGGGAATTCATCCAGTCTGTCCGAGGAGGAGGGATCACATGAACATCGGCGCCTGGCGTCTGTCGACGCAATTGACCGTGTCCTTCGTGCTGCTGGTGGCGCTGTGCGCGCTGGTCGGCGGCATGGGGCTGCTGCAGCTCAACCGGGTCCACGAGAACACGACCGAGATCGCGGAGGACTGGCTGCCCAGCATCCAGAGCATGGCCGCCATCCGGGTCAAGGCCAACCAGATCCGTCGCATGGAGCCGGACCATCTGCTCTCCGACGACCACCAGGAGCGCGCCCAGATCGAAGGCGCGATCGCCAACGCCCGCAAGGAGCTGGCCGCCGCGGAGCAGGCCTACCAGCCCTTCATCACCAACGACGAGGAGCGTCGGCTCTATGCCGAGGTGGTCGC
>NZ_VOSR01000776.1:0-1375 GCF_007997345.1 Mitsuaria sp. TWR114 | reverse complement strand
CCGCGGCCAGCTCAGCGCCGTCGCTGGCCTGGGCCACCTGGAAGCCGGCGTCCGACAGGAAGTCGCACAGCAGCGCGCGGTTGGCCGCGACGTCGTCGACCACCAGCACGCGCCGGGGCGCGCCGAGGTAACGCGGCACGCCGGGCGCGATCTTCGGCGTGGCGTCGGCCTCCGCCTCGGTGGGCGACAGCGGCAGCTCCAGCTGGAACCGGGTGCCGACGCCGAATTCGCTGCTCACCCGCACCTGCCCGCCCATGTCGTTCACCAGGGCCCGGGTGATCGCCAGGCCCAGCCCGGTGCCGCCGGCGCGGCGCTGCGCGGCGCCGACCTGCACGAAGGGCTCGAAGATGCGGTCCAGGTCCTCGGGGCGCATGCCGATGCCGGTGTCCTCGATGTCCAGGCGCAGCCGCACCTGGTCCTCCGCGAGCGGCTCGGCGCCCGCGCGCAGCGTGATCGTGCCGGCGTCGGTGAACTTGATGGCGTTGCCCAGGAGGTTCAGCAGCACCTGGCGCAACCGGCGGCCGTCGGTCAGCACCGTCGCCGGCAGGGCGCTCGCGGTGTCGAACACGAAGGCCAGCTGCTTCTCCTCCGCCTTGATGCGCATCAGGTTGACGACCGATCGCAGCAGCTCGGGCAGGTTGACCGGCGCCAGGTCCAGCTCGGTGCGGCCGGCCTCGATGCGGGCCAGATCCAGGATGTCGTTGATCAGCGCCAGCAGGTGCAGCCCGCTCTGCTGGATCGTCTCCAGGCCGCGCGCCTGCCGGGCGCTCAGTCCGCCTTCCATGCTCAACAGCTGGGCATAGCCCAGGACGCCGTTCAGCGGCGTGCGCAGCTCGTGGCTCATGCCGGCGAGGAACTCGCTCTTGGCGCGGTTGGCGGCCTCGGCCGCATGCCGGGCGGCCCGCTCGGTCTCGAGCATGCCCTGGTGCAGGTCGGTCGCGGCGGCGCGCGTGCGCTCCTGCTCGTCGAGCTTGGACAGCAGGCCCTGTACCTGGCTTTCGACCACCGTCGGGCCAAGGCCCAGCACCTTGGAGATCTCCTCGTACGCATTGCCCTGGGCGATGAAGCGCAGCAGGCCGATCTCCGCCGGCGTGAGCGCATCCACGGGGATCTGCGCGGCCAGCTCGAAGGAGGTTTCGGAGGGCAGGGCCATGCGCCCGGCATGCACGGCGCGGATCGCGTCCAGCAGCTCCTTGTGCAGCGCGTTCTTCAGCAGGTAGCCCAGCGCGCCGGTCTGCAAGGCCTGCTGCGCCTGCGCATCGTCGACATAGGTGGTGAGGACGATGATGCGGGCGTCCGGGAATTCGGCGCGGATCGCCGCGATCGCGTCCAGCCCGCCCATGCCGGGCATCTGCAGGTCCATCAGCGTGACGTC
>NZ_VOSR01000775.1:0-898 GCF_007997345.1 Mitsuaria sp. TWR114 | reverse complement strand
GGGCAGTGTTGAGCACCAGGAGGGCATCCATGGACCAGGAAAGCGACCTGAAACCAGCAGGCCCGGCGCCCGCGCCGCGGGGCCGGCCGTCGCGGCGGTCGAGCACGAACAGCTCGCCCTGCTTGGTCGGCTGCACCAGCGCCGGCACCCGGGCGCGCGCACCGTCAGGTCCACCAGCACCGGCTGCGCGGGCACGTCGTAATCCCACAGGTCGTGGTGGACCGTCTGGAAGACCCAGCGCAGTTTGCCGGTCGCCAGGTCGAGCGCCACCACCGAGGACGAATGCCGCTCCACCGCCGCCGAGCGCTTGCCGCCCCACTGGTCGGGCGGCTGGTTGCCCATCGGCAGGTAGACCAGGCCGAGGTCCTCGTCCACGCTGGCCACCGACCAGCTGTTGGGCGAGTTGGCCGTGTAGGTCTGTCCGGCCGGCAGCGGCGCGGTCGCATCCGGGTTGGCCGAGTCCCAGTTCCAGACCAGCGCGCCGGTCTCGATGTCGTAGGCGCGGATCACGCCGGACTGTTCCTTGACCGACGCGTTGTCCAGCACCGTGCCGCCGACGATCACCAGCCGCCGCGTGACGACCACCGGCGAGGTCGAGTAGTACGCGCCCGGCTTGGCGTTGGGCATGCCGGCCCACAGGTCGACCGCGCCCTGCCGGCCGAAAGCGGGGCAAGGCTTGCCGGAGGCGGGATCCAGCGCGATCAGGCGCGCGTCGGCCGTCGGCATGAAGAGCTTGGCCGCGCAGGCCGGTGCCTGCGCGCCGGCGGCGGCCATCGGATCGGGCGGCGGCTGGTAGGACAGGCCCCGGCAGGTCAGGTGCTGCAGCGCGAGTTCACCGCGCACCTGCGGATCGAAGCGCCAGAGCTCGCGGCCCGTCGTCGCGTCCAGCGCCAGCACC
>NZ_VOSR01000774.1:0-718 GCF_007997345.1 Mitsuaria sp. TWR114 | reverse complement strand
GACCAGCAGCACCAGCACGTGCAGCAGCACGGCCAGCAGCAGGGCCTGCCCCATCTGGTCGGGTGCTCGCAGCAGCGGTGTCGAGGCGGGATCGAGGACGGCGGACAAGGTGGATCGCGGCGGTCGGCGCTGGGGCGCAGCATAGCCGGGATCCCAAAGGCGCCGTGTCAGGGCTTGCCTTCGGGGAAGCGTCGTTGGGAGGTGGGGCGCAAGAACCGCCGCGACTGCGGCGGGTGCGGGCTCAGGTGCCCGCGTTGGCCTGGTTCAGGTCGGCGCGACGGGCGCCGGTGAAGCGCTTGGCCCAGTAGGCCTCGCGCATGTCCTCGACGCGGACCGCGCCGCCGACGCGCGGCGAGTGGATGAACTTGCCTTCGCCGACATAGATGCCGACATGCGAGAAGGTCGCGCGCATCGTGTTGAAGAAGACCAGGTCGCCCGGCTTCAGGTCTTCCTTCTTGATCGGGACCAGGCTGGACAGCTTGGCCTGCTCGTCGGCGCGGCGCGGCAGCACCAGGCCCACGCTCATCTCGAAGATGTGGCGGGTGAAGCCGCTGCAATCGAAGCCGTTGCTGACCGAGTTGCCGCCGCGCTTGTACGGCACGCCCAGGAAGTTCATCGCCGACAGGACCAGGTCGGAGGCCTTGTCGCGCACCTGGTTCAGCAGGCCTGGCGCGGCCGGATCGGCGCTCGGCGACATCTGCTGCGCCTGCGCGACGAT
>NZ_VOSR01000773.1:0-3093 GCF_007997345.1 Mitsuaria sp. TWR114 | reverse complement strand
CGTTTTCATTGGGCCGTCGAAGTTGGGTAGTCGTAGGCTGCGCCTATCATCCGCCCCCATGCTGACCTTCGAACAACTCTTCGGTTTCCTGCTGGCCGCGATGCTGATCACGGCCTCCCCCGGCCCGGACAACCTGATGGTGCTGGGCATGGGCATCTCGAAGGGACGCCGGCACGGCATGGCCTTCGGCCTGGGCTGCGCGCTGGGCTGCCTGAGTCACACCGTGCTCGCGGCGATCGGCGTCAGCGCGCTGATCGCCGCCTCGCCGATGGCGTTCACCGCGCTGAAGGTCTGCGGCGGCCTCTACCTGATCTGGCTGGGCATCAAGGCGCTGCGCAGCCGCGGCGGCGCCAGCGTCGGCGACGCCTCGCAGGTCGAGGACTCGCTCACCCGCCTGTTCTTCAAGGGCGTCTTCGCCAACGCGATCAACCCCAAGGTCGTGCTCTTCTTCCTCTCCTTCCTGCCGCAGTTCGTCGTGCCCTCGCAGGGCCATGTGGCCGCCCAGACGGCCTTGCTCGGCGTCACCTTCACCCTGCAGGCCGCCCTCCTGTTCGGGCTGCTGGGCTACTTCGCCGGCGCGATCGGCCAATGGCTGCAGCGCAAGCCGCGCGCGGGGCTGTGGCTGGACCGCGTCGCCGGCGCGGTCTTCGTCGCGCTGGGCTTGCGCCTGATCGTGTCGCGCTGAGCCCGGCATTTCCCGTCGGCACGCGGCTTGCCTGCGCGCCGGTCGTCCGCATCGAGCACCGCTTCGATCGGCCCGTTCCGCCGCACTGCCGGCATCATTGAGGCGGCCGGGGTCTCCTCGCCCATTTGCTTGCCTGCGCAGGCATGGGGTTTGCCAAGTTGAAACGTCCGGTTGCAGACCGGATCAACCACTTGCAGGGAGACCCCGTCATGAACAGCCCCGCTGGCCCGCTCAGCCCGATCGCCCCGCTCCTCCAGGACCCGGCGCTCCAGCGCCACCTCGTCCAGTGCGCCAAGGCGCGCGGCCGATGGTTCGGGCTGGCGCTGCTGGCCGAGCGCGTCCAGGGCGTGGTCCTGCCCCGCCTGGCCACCACCGCGGCCCTGAGCGCCGTCACCCTGGGTCTGTTCACCCATTGGCTATGAACGCCGGCCGCAGCGCGGACGCCGCCGCCCGATCGACGGACGCCGCGCCGGAGCCCTCCCCCGATGACGACCGGCGCACCTCCCCCGATCCCACGCCGGATCCCCCGGAAATTGCGGAAGAACTTGCGCTGCTGAATCCGGCGCTGGGCCCCATCGAGCCCCCGGTGCGGGCGGTGCTGTTCGGGCAGGCGCGCTTCGAGCAGCACGGCCGCAGCCTCGCGCAGGCCCAGGCGATCCAGGGCACCGCCGGCGCCGGGCAGTTCTTTCCGCGGCTCGACGACAACGTCGCGATGCTGCAGCAGACACGGCGGCTGCTCGAGAAGCGCCATCGCGACTTCCGCCACCTCGGCGCCGCCGGGAAGTGGCTGCTGGACAACGCCGCGCTGATCGACGAGCAGACGCACCAGGTCCGCCGCGGCCTGCCGCGCAACTTCTTCCGCCTGCTGCCGCGGCTGCGCGACGAACCGCTCGCCGGCCTGCCCCGCATCTACGGCGTGGCCTGGGCCTGGGTCGCGCACACCGACGGCGGCTTCGACACCGGGCTGCTGGCCGCCTACCTGCGCGCCTACCAGGAGGAAAGCCCGCTGTCCCTCGCCGAGCTGTGGGCGCTGCCGACGACGCTGCGGGTGGTGCTGGTCGAGAACCTGCGCCGGCTGGCCGAGCGCTTCGCGACGCTGCAGGCGGCCCGCGACGTGGTGCACCACTGGTACGACGGCCATCCGGCGGCGTCCGGCATCGAGGCGATCACAGCCCTGGAGCCGCGCATGGCAGAGCGCGGCGTTGCGGAGGCCTTCTGGCTGCAGCTCGACCACCGCCTGGAGGAACTGCCCCAGCCGCTGATGGGCGAGCTGGCCGCCTGGCTGAGCACCCGGCTGCCCGCGCCGGCGCAGGCGCTGGCGCGGCAGCAGGACGAATCGATCAAGGACTTGCAGAGCATCCGCAACGCGATCACCGCGCTGCGGCGCATCGACCAGACCCACTGGCGCCAGCTGATCCAGTCGGTCAGCCCGGTGATGCGGACGCTGGGCGAGTCGCCGGTCTTCGCGGCCGAGGCGCCGGACACCCAGGACCTGACGCTGCACGAGATCGAGCGCCTGGCCCGCAAGTCCGGTCGCCCGGAACTCGAGGTCGCGCGCCAGTTGCTGGCGCTGACGCAGGGCGCCGGTCCGCCGCAGGACGGCGAACCCGACCGGCGCAGCGCGCCGATCTACTGGTGGCGCGGGGCCGGACGTCCGACGCTGCTCGCGGCGCTGGGCCTGCACGAGCACGCCTGGCCGCCCCACGACACCGCCCCGGGCCAGCGCTGGGCGGCGGTGGCCTACCTGGCCGGCCTGGCGCTGCTGGGCCTGCTGGGCCTGTCCTGGCTGATGAACCAGGCGCGGCCCGATGCCGCGCCCTGGCTGCTGGTGCTGACCGCGCTGCTGGCCGCCGGGCCGATCGGCGAGGCCGTGGTCGCGCTCACCAACCGCTGGATCAGCGAGCTGGCCCGGCCGGCGCGCTTGCCCCGCCTGGATTTCTCCCAGGGTCTGCCCGACGCCGAACGCACGCTGGTCGTCATGCCGGTGCTGTTGATCGAGCTCAAGCTGCTGTCGATGCAGTACGCCGATCACCACCTGTCGATGACGACGGCGCTGGCGACCGGCTCCGGCCTGCCCGACGTGATGGCGATCGACCTGCGCTACATCGGCAAGTTCGCCGGCTCGGGTGGTTTCGTCGATCTCAACCAGGCGCCGTACCTGGCCGCGTCGCATGCGGATGACTACGTCCGCTTCGCGATGGCGCAGGGCGCCGGACCCGGCGGCACGCAGGTGGCGATTCCGGCCGACATCGGCCCCGGCACGCTGATCTACCGCAAGGACCTGCTCGACCGCGCCGGCGTCAGCGAGGCCGAGATCACCCGCGACTGGTCCGCCTACCTGTCCGCCGGCGAGCGCCTGCGCAAGGCCACCGGCGCCTACCTGATGGCCGACGCCGCCGACCTGCGCG
>NZ_VOSR01000772.1:0-3814 GCF_007997345.1 Mitsuaria sp. TWR114 | reverse complement strand
GGCGCAGCGCGTCGCCCTCACGCAGCAGCGTGGAGCGGCAATAGCTGCAGACGGCGCTGGCCGACGCGGCCGAGGCGAACTCGACCGGCGCGCCGCAATGGGGGCACTGCGCCTGCCAGCGGCGCTGGGGGGAAGCGGTAGCCAATCAGGACCCGGGGCGGAGCACGCCTGGCGGCGTCAGCTGAGCTTCTTCAGCAACTCGGCCTTCTTGGCCGCGAATTCCTCGTCGGTGAGGATGCCCTTGGCCTTGAGGTCGCCGAGCTTCTCGAGCAGCAGCAGGACCTCGTCGGCGCCCTGGCTGACCGGTTGCGGCTGGACCGGCGCGGCCGGCTGGGCACCCTGATTGGCGCCGGTCAGACCCTGCTGCAGCTGTTGCGCCATGGTCTGGCCCAGCGCCAGGCCGGCGCCCAGTCCCATCGCGTCGCCGGCCACGCCACCGCCGCCCGAGCCCACGCCCTCGGCGAGCTTGGGGATGGCCTGCGCGGTCTGGTACTGCATGAACTGGCCCATGTTCTGGCCGATCATGCCCATGCCGATCTTCTGGTCGAGGATCTTCTGCAGTTCCTCGGGCAGCGAGACGTTCTGCAGCGTGACCATCTCGAGCTTGAGGCCCAGCGCGTCGAAGGCCGGCTGGGTGGCTTCCTGCAGCGCCTTGGCGAACTCGACCTGGTTGGCCGCCAGGTCAAGGAACGGGATGCCGGACTGGGCGACCGCGTCGGAGATGTGCTGCAGCATCAGGCCGCGGAGCTGGCCGTCGAGCTCGGTGACGGTGTAGCGCTCGCGGGTGCCGGAGATCTCGGTGTGGAACTTCTTCGGGTCGACGACGCGGTAGCTGTAGTTGCCGAAGGCGCGCAGGCGCACCGCGCCGAAGTCCTTGTCGCGGATGGTGACGGGCTGCGTCGTGCCCCAGCGCTGGTCCACCTGCTGGCGGGTGGAGAAGAAGTAGACGTCGCTCTTGAAGGGGGACTCGAACAGCTTGTCCCAGTTCTTGAGGTAGGTGAGGACCGGCAGCGTCTGCGTGGTCAGCTTGTACATGCCGGGGCCGAAGACGTCGGCCACCTTGCCTTCGTTGACGAAGACGGCCATCTGCGATTCGCGCACGGTGAGAGAGGCGCCGTACTGGATCTCGAAGTCCTGCATCGGGAACCGGTAGGCCAGGACGCCGTTGTCGTCCTCGGTCCACTGGATGATGTCAATGAACTGTTTCTTGATGAAATCCATCAGGCCCATGGCGCAGCTCCACAAAAAGATGCGATCCAAACCGACCGCCGCGGGCGAGTATCCCTCAGCGAGGCGACGACCTTGGTCACCCCGAGGGGGGAGATTCCATAGCCTCGTCCGCACCCCCGTCAGTACCCCCGCGTCTCCGCCGGCCAGCGGCCCTGGCGCACCTGCTCGCGGGCCTGGGCCTGTTCCTTCCTCAATCGGCCGTTGGCGATGTGGCGCACCAGCCAGGGCAGGAGGCTCACCGCCGCGCCGCCGGCCACCGCCGGCACCCAGGCCTTCGCACATTTCTCGAAGAGCTCCGCATTGAGCGCCAGCCGCGACGGCGTCATACCCAGCACGATCAGCCGACCCGCATGCAGGGTGACGTTGCCGCCCTTGGACAGCGCCTGCGGCAATCGCGCCAGCGCCTCGGTCGGCCGGCCCATGTGGCCGAGCTGGCGGATCTGCTCGTCGAAGACCGCCGGCATCCAACCGCCGAAGGCCTGCAGCTGGCGACCGAAGGCGCCGCCGCCGATCAGCACCGCGCAGACGTCCTGCCGCGCGGCGTAGACGGCGCGGTGCAGCGCGATCGCGGGCAGGTGGCCGTCCACGCGGCCCGGGCCGTCCGCGCCGCCCGCGCCCTCCTTGCGGGCGCCGGTCGCCGGCGCCAGGGCCTCGACCAGCGCGAGCGCATCCTCCGCCGTCCCCCACGCCATCGCCCCGCTGGCGGGATCGCGCAGCGACAGGCTGTCCACGGCGCCCGGCATCAGCCCCCGCGCCAGCAGCCGCCGCCGCAGCCCGAGCCAGGTATCGCGCAGCAGGTGCTCTTCGCTCATGTCAGCGCCATCACGTCGTCGAAGCGGTTGAGCGCGTCGTCGATCACCGCGTCGGTGTCGGCCAGGCTGGTGTACAGCCGGCTGCCCGCCACCGAGATCAGGCCGTGCGCGGTGAAAGCCGCGCCCATCTCTTCCATCATGTGCTTGCGCCGCCGCGCCTCGTCCTTCAGACGGAACAGCTTCCACAGGCTGCTGGTGTCGAGCAGCAGCACGCCGGAGGTCTGCAGGTGGACGATGGAGCCGATGTTGTAGGCGACGTAGGGCAGGCCGCGGCGCTCGATGATCTCCTCCAGCCCGCGGCGCAGGCGATCGCCGGCACGGGCCGCCACGCCGGGGGCGTTGGTCCGCTCGGCCTCGAGCAGCGCGTGGTAACCCGCCACGCAGCTGAGCGGATTGGCCGACAGCGTCCCCCCGACGAAGGCCCGCCGCGAGGTGGTGCCGATCCCGCCGACGAGCGACATCATGATCTCCCGCTTCCCCCCGATCGCCCCCGCCATCGGGTAGCCGCCGGCCAGGCACTTGCCCAGCACCGTCAGGTCGGGTGTCACGCCGAAGTAGGCCTGCGCGCCGCCCAGGCCGGCGCGGAAGCCGGTCACCACCTCGTCGAAGATGAGCAGCGCGCCGAACTCGTCGCAGAGCGCGCGCACCTGGGCGTTGAACTCGCGATGCACCGGCCGCGTGCCGCTCTCCGGGCCGAAGGGCTCCAGCAGCACCGCCGCCGTGCCGCCGCGCAGGCGGTTCCAGCGCAGCAGCCGGCGCAGCGCCTCGGGATCGTTGGGCAGGCATTCCTGCGTGTGCGCCGTCGCGCCGCGGGGAATGCCGGTGGCCTCCATGCGGCCGGTCTTGGGCAGGCGCATGCCGTAGACCAGCTGGTCGCTCCAGCCGTGGTACGCGCCGCCGATCTTGATGACCCGCTGGCGCCGGGTGAAGGTGCGGGCCAGCCGCACCGCGCCCATCACCGCCTCGGTGCCCGAGCCCAGCATGCGCAGCATCTCCACGCCCGGCATGTGGCGGCAGACGCGCTCGGCCAGCTCGACCTCGTAGGCATGCAGCAGGCCGGTGACCGGGCCGCAGTCGTCGAGCAGCGCCTGCACCGCCTCGCGCACCGCCGGCGGATTGCTGCCCAGCAGCGTCGGACCGCCGGCCTGCAGGAAGTCGATGTAGCGGTTGCCGTCGACGTCGGTGAGGTGGGCGCCGCGGGCCTGCGCGATCGCCAGCGGGAAGGGATGGTTGAAGGCGAGGTTGTGCTGGACGCCGCCCGGGATGACGGTGGCGGCGCGCTCGGCCAGGCGCTTGGAGCCGGCGCAGTGCTCGTCGAACCAGCGCAGCACCTTGGGCATCGCGTCCGGACGGATCGGGCGCATCGGCTGGTTGACCAGCGCGGCGAAGCGCTCGTAGAGCGCGTGCGTGTCGGGCCAGGTGGGCACGGCGGGCAGGTCCGCGTCGGCGGTCTCTCGCGCGGGACCGTCCGTCGCGAACGACGGCGTGGCTGACGGCGATGCGGGCGACGACGACGCGGACGCCGAGGGAGACGGAGAAGGCGGGGATGACGAGGAAGAGGCGAGCGAAGACATCACGGTCCCTTGAGATGAAGCAGCAGGTCGCGCACCGGGGCGAGGCGATCCCGGAGATCGGGCGCGCGGCGGACGCGCTCGTCGATGCGCGCGGCGAGGCGGTCACGGGCGAGGTCCTCCAGGCGCTCGACGGCCGCCATCGCCGTGTCGCTGTCCGCGGCGCAGCACAGGATGCCGTGGTTGCGCAGCAGGTAGGCC
>NZ_VOSR01000771.1:0-604 GCF_007997345.1 Mitsuaria sp. TWR114 | reverse complement strand
CGCTGCACCAGGTCACCATCGTGATGAGCGACCGCGGCCTGCCCGACGGCTATCGCCACATGCACGGCTTCGGCAGCCACACCTTCAGCTTCATCAACGCCGACAACGAGCGCCACTGGGTCAAGTTCACCTTCAAGTCGCGGCAGGGCATCCGCAATCTGACCGACGAGGCGGCCGGCCAGCTCATCGCCGGCGACCGCGAGAGCGCGCAGCGCGATCTCTTCGAGGCCATCGAGCGCGGCGAGTTCCCGCGCTGGACGCTCTACGTGCAGGTGCTGAGCGAGGCCGCCGCCCGCGCGTTGCCCTACAACCCGTTCGACCTGACCAAGGTCTGGCTGCATGCGGACGCGCCGCTGATCGAGGTGGGCGAGCTCGAGCTCAACCGCAACCCCGAGAACTACTTCGCCGAGGTGGAGCAGGCCGCCTTCTCGCCGGCCAACGTGGTGCCGGGCATCGGCTTTTCGCCCGACAAGATGCTGCAGGCGCGGCTGTTCAGCTACGGCGACGCGCATCGCTACCGGCTGGGGGTGAATCACCATCAGATCCCGGTCAACGCGCCGAAGTGCCCTTACCACCTGTACCACCGCGACGGCGCGATGCGGGT
>NZ_VOSR01000770.1:0-1250 GCF_007997345.1 Mitsuaria sp. TWR114 | reverse complement strand
GGCGGCGACCTGCTGATCGCCGACCTGCGCCTGCGCCAGGCCCGGCTGCAGGCCCGCAAGCTGCGCGACGAGGACGCGCGGCGCCGCTACCTCGACGAGGCCGAGACGCTGATGCCGCGCACCCGCCGCGCCTGAGCCGAAGCGATCCACCGCTGCGCCCGCGCAGCGTGGGATCGACCGCGCGAGGTCGCAGGTCGCCGGCGCAACGCCCGTAACCGCACTTCGATGCGGCGCGGCGCGGCGGACTCCGGACACTGGCGACCTCGATCACCGCACGGAGTTCCTCCATGACCCTGTCCCGTCTGTCGACCGGCGCCCTGCTCGTCTGCCTCGCGCTCACCGCCTGCCGCGCCTCGTTCGCACAGGGCGGCGCGACGCCCACTCCAGCCCCGTCCGCCACGTCCTCCGCGCCCGCCGCCCTGGCCGTCGTCCCCGCCGACCAGCGCGAGCGCTGGGAGACCCGCCCGGAGTTGCAGCGCCATTTCGCCGAGCTCGGCACCGCGGGCACGATCGCCGTGCTCGACACCCGCGCGCATCGCTGGATCGCCTCGGACAGCGTGCGCGCCTTCGAGACCTTCCTGCCCGCCTCGACCTTCAAGATCCCGATGTCGCTGATCGCGCTGGAGACCGGCGCTGCGGTCGACGAGACGCAACCCTTCAAATGGGACGGCACCGAGCGGCGGATCGCCGACTGGAACCGCGACCAGACGCTGGCCTCGGCCTACCGGGTCTCGGCGGTGTGGGTGTTCCAGTCGCTGGCCCGCCAGGTCGGACAGCCGACGGTGCAGCAGTTCCTGCGCGACTTCCGCTACGGCAACGCGATCGCGGGCCCGGTCGGCGATCGCTTCTGGCTCGACGGCGACCTGCGCATCTCCGCCGTCGGCCAGGTGGAATTCCTGCGCCGCGTGCATGACCGCGCGCTGCCGCTGTCCGACCGGACCTACGACATCGCTCGCAAGGTCCTGCTGCGCGAGCAGGGCCCCGGCTGGCGGATGTACGCCAAGACCGGCTGGGCCGATGACGCCCGGCCGCGGCCGATCGGCTGGTTCGTCGGCTGGGTCGAGCAGGACCGCGACCCGCGGCCGGTCTACTTCGCGCTCAACCTGGACATGACCGATGCGGCTTTCGCCCCGCGCCGCGAGGAGATCGCCAAGCGCGTGCTGCGCGCGCTCGGCGCGCTGGAGCCCGCCAGGCCGTGAGCGATCGCCGATACTCGCCCGATCGTCGACAACCCCGATTGGACGCCCCCC
>NZ_VOSR01000077.1:0-11730 GCF_007997345.1 Mitsuaria sp. TWR114 | reverse complement strand
CGGGCCGCTGCGGGAGCGCGCGCGTCACGTCGAGGGGCTCCCGCGTCCACACGCGCCGCGTGCGCGCGCCGGTGCCCAGCGTCGGCAGCGCCGGCAGCAGCAGGCGCGACACCAGCAGCCAGTGAGCGCCGGCGGGGAAGTGGCGCTCGGTGCGCGTCGTCTGCAGGCGATGCCATTCGATGTGGGTCTCGGTGACCGCGGCGGGCACCTCGTCGTCGCGCAGGCCCAGCAGCAGTTCGACCGCCAGCACCGGCGCATGCGGATGCCCGATCGCCGCCAGCCGCCGCAGGCCGCGCCAGCCGCGCAGGCGCAGGTATTCGCGCGTGCGACGGCCGTAGGCGCGCGCCGGCTTGCGCTTGCTGCCGGCGCTGCGGACGATCCACTCGCCGGTGGACGGGTCCAGGTAGTGGCGCGTCGTCAGGCCGCCCTGGGCGGGACGGGTGTTCTCGAAGCGCGCATGCAGCAGGCCGAGGACCTCCGCGTCGCGGCGCAGCTCCGCGGTCTTGTAGACGTAGCGCAGCGCCTGGAAGGCCTCGGCCTGCAGGGGCAGCGCGCGCAGCAGGCTCAGCAGCTTCGCGCGCACGTCGGGACGGACCAGGGCGAGGTCGTACCAGTCCTGCAGCAGGTCGGGCCAGTCGAGGCGGCGGGCCTCGAGCGCGTCGAGCAACGCGAGCACCAGCGCCGGGCCTTCGACCGGCAGCGCGAGTTCCGCGGACCACTGGCTCGCGGCGACCTCGAGCTGCGACTGCAGCGCCTCGGGCGCCAGCAGCATCAGCCGCGCCTGGTGGGCATACCGTTTCGTGGCCGGGCTGCGGCCGCGCTCGGACAGCACGGCCATGGCCTCGGCCGCACCGGGATCGCCGAGCCGGCCGATCGCGGCGGCCAGGCAGAGGTCGAGCAGGTCGGAGCCGCTCTCCAGCAGCTCGACCAGTCGCGGCACCAGTGACCGGAGCGCGCGCTGCGCGGCGGGATCGGCTTCGCTGCGGTCGCTGCATTCGGCGACGCGCCAGGCGGCGCGAGCGCGGCGATCGTCGGGTTCGAGCGTCCAGCGCGCCGGCGCGAAACGGGCCACGAGCGCGGCGATGGCCGGCGGGACCGGGCCGGCAGGGGCGCCCGAAGGTGTGGAGGCCGTGGGAACGGAGGGGGAGGAAAGCGGGGCCGCGGCGCTCTCCGGCTCGACACCGAGCGCCTCGAAGCCGTCGCGGCGCAGCAGCGTCTCGCCCGCGGCGAGCCGGCGGCGCAGGAAGTCCAGCGCGCGGCGCTGCGCCTCGGCCAGGGTGCAGGGCGTGGCGGTCAGCGACGACTCGCCGCTGTCCTGGCGGACGTTGACGACGTAGCGGGCCGCGTCATCGCTGCCAGTGCGGCCGGCGGGCCGGTCGAGCTCGACCAGTTCCACCGTGCAACGGCGCTCGCGCGGATGGACGCGGATCAGCGTCGCGGATGCGATCTTCCTCAAGTGCTTCTCCCCCTGCGACGGGCGATTCTAGGGGGGCGATGCCGACCTAGGGATGGGCCCTTTCGGGGGGGCTGCCTAGTCTGGCTCACGGCTTCTTCACGGCCCGATCCCGGGCGGTGGCCGCGATGCGGGATGCGCAGGGAGACGACCATGCCGACACGCCAGCTGATGGTGACGCAGATCAAGTGCCTGGACGACACGAGCGAGGGCGACGGCGGCGACTCGCCCTATGTGCTGGTGTTCATGGCCCACCGCAACGTGCCGGGCGGCAAGCTGATCCGCGTGCGCGATCCCGATTGGGACAACCACTTCCTGAAGGGCCGCATCGTCAACACGCGGCAGATCGTCGACGAGGCCGAGGCCGGCGGCGCCTTCGTCTTCGCCTGGCTGCTGGAGGAGGACTGGGATCCGGACCTGGGCAGCGGCGGCGTGCTGCAACTGATGCTGCAGTCGATCTGGAACGTCTATGGCCAGAGCGGCTGGTCCAACCTGACGGCGGCGCAGCTGCGCTCGATCGTGGGGGCCAAGCTGTCCAGCCTCGTGTCCAGTTCCCTGTCCAACGACGAGTACCTCGGCTGGCACAGCTTCGTCGTGCCGACGGTGACGACGGAAACCGCGCTGTCACCGCTGAACTACGGCGGCGACGGCGGCAGCTACAAGCTGACCTTCACGGTGAGGATCAAGGGCGGCTGAGCGCCCGGTCCTCCCGTGCGGGCGCCGCGTTTTCCAGGGCCTCCCTAGCCCGGCGTCCCGGACTGCCGCCGGCGGAACTGCGCCGTCGGCAGTCGCCGACGCCCCAGTTCTCGAGCTCCACCTCGTCGATGACGACGAAGGTCATGTGGCGCGGCTTGCCCATCACCTCGAAGAGCAGGTCGCTGACGCCCTGGATCAGGGCGGCCTTCTGCTCGGGCGTGGTGGCGCTGGCGCCGGGGGCGGTGCCCTCGCGGGTCACCTTGATGTTGACGTAGGGCATGGGGGCTCCTTTCAGCGGCCGGCGTGCTGGCCGCCGTCGACGTTGAGCAGCTCGCCGGTGACGAAGCCCGCGCGCTCCAGGTACATCACCGCGTCGACGACCTCGCTGATCTCGCCCATGCGGCCCATCGGGTGCAGGGCGGCCAGGAACTCATGGGTCTGCGGTGCATGCATGGGGGTCTTGATGACGCCGGGACGCACCGCGTTCACGCGCACGCCGCTCTTCGCGTATTCGATCGCGAGCGAGCGCGTCACCGCATCCAGGCCGCCCTTGGTCAGGCTGGCCAGGCCGGCCGGCACGCCGGCGATCGGCTGGTCGACCAGCGTGGTCGTGATCTGCACGATGTGGCCTTGCCGCTGCAGCAGCATCTGCGGCAGCGCCAGCTGCGTGAGGTGGAAGAAGCCGGCCACGTTGACGTCGAACGCGGCCTGGTAGTCCGCGAGCGTGTATTCGGTGAAGGGCTTGGCCAGGAAGATGCCAGCGTTGTTGATCAGCGTGTCGATGCGGCCGAAGCGGTCGAGCGCCGTCTGGACGATGTGCTGGGCGACGGCGCGGTCGCCGATGTGGCCGGGCACGGCGATCACGCCGGCGTCGTCGCCTGGCTGGATGTTGCGGGAGTTGGCGATGACCGCATAACCCTGGGCGCGGTAGGCGGCGACGAGGCCGGCGCCGATGCCTTGCGAGGCGCCCGTGATGAGAGCGACCCGCTGCGTGGTGGTCGTGGTGGTCGTGGTGGTCGTGGCGGTGGCGGTGCTGGAAGCGGTGGACATGGAAGGCTCCTGTTCATGCGGGATCCGGAGGATCCGGGGTCGTCGGGGACGCCGCGGCGATCGGGGATCGGGAGGCGTTGGACGAAGCGTAGGAGCCGGCCTGCGCCAGCGGTAGCCGCTATCCTGTCTCAATGGCTGATCAAAAACGCACAGGCCCTCGCCGGGGCGTGGACTGGGAGGACATGCGGGTGTTCCTCGCGCTCGGGCGGCACGGCAGCCTGTCGGCGGCGGCGCGGGCGCTCTCGGTCAATCACGCGACGATCGCGCGCCGCATCCAGTCGCTGGAGGATCGCCTCGGCGACAAGCTCGTCGACCGCCGGCCCGACGGCTATGCGCTGACGCCGGCGGGCCGGCTGGCACTGGCCGCGGCGAGCGAGATGGAAGCCGCCGCGTTGACGCTCGCCCGCGAAGGCGACGAGGACGACGCGGTGCGCGGGCTGGTGCGGGTCAATGCGCCACCGGCGCTGTCGCAGGGCTTCCTGATCGATCGGCTCGCGCGGCTCTCCGCGGTGCATCCGGGGCTGGACCTGGACCTCGCCACCGACCTGCGCCCGGTCAGCCTGGACCGTCACCGCGCCGACATCGCGGTGCGCCTGATGCGACCGCGCGACGGCGACTTCATCGCCAAGCCGCTGGGCACCATGGGGTTCGGCTTCTACGGCACGCCGGCGATCTGCGCGGCGGTGGAGGGCGGCGCGGCGCCGGTGTTCGTCGGCTTCGACGAGGAGAACGCGGACATGCCCGACGCCACCTGGCTCGCGCAGCACTTCCCGCGCAGGCGGGTGGCCTTCCGCGCCAACAACCACATGTCGCAGGCGATCGCGTCACGGACCGGCGCCGGCCTGGCGCTGCTGCCGCACTACATCGGACGCCAGGTGCCGGGCTTGCGCGAATGCGCGCTGACGCCGACCCGCGAGGCGCGCGAGATGTGGCTGCTGATCCGCGGCCAGGACCGCAAGGCCCGTGCGATCCGGACCGTCGCGGACCATCTGCAGCAGGTCTTCGAGGAAGAGCGGGCGCTGTTCGTGCCCTGATGGCGCGGCCTTGGACGGCCTGCGATCGACCTCAGGTCGTGAAGACGAACTGTCCGCCCTTGCGCATCGGGCCGAGGAAGTTCACGTCCGGGAAGATCCGGCGCTGGATCCAGAAGACGTAGCAGATCATGGCGATCGAGAGCGCCATGCCGACCAGGCCGCCGGTGGTGATCGGGAACAGCTGAGCCACGTTGCGGCCCACCGTGATGATCGACAGGAACAGGTAGCCGGTGTAGGCGCCGGCGTAGGGCTTGCGGAAGCCCCAGGCGAACAGCAGCGGGATGCTGGTCAAGGCGAGGCCGAGCCACATCGAGACCTGCCAGCCGACCGCCAGCACGATCAGCGCCTGCAGCACCATCAGCCCAACCAGTATGTTGACGTGCAGGCTCATCTCGGCGCGCGCCTGCGGGTCGTGTCGGGCGGCCAGCCAGGCCGCGAGCCGGCGGTCCTTCATGCCCTGTCCGGACAGCTGCCGGAACACCTCGGACTTGCCCACGCCCTGCGCGAGCAGCGCTTCGGCCCGCGCCTGGATCTCCTTCTTGTCCGCCATGTCTTCTCCTTGTTCGAATCGCTCCCGACGCGCGGGATTCTGGCTCAGCCGGATCGGCCCACGCGCCGGCCGGTGCGTGGCCGCTTCATCTCGCGCTTGTACTGCTCCTTGAGCTCGGCGGCTTGGCGCAGCTGCGCGTCAGTCAGGCGCTCCTGCTCGCGGTTCCGGCTGAACTTGCCCGGCGCGATGAGTTGGGGGTTGAGGTCCTCGGCCAGCAGCGCGTAGGCCCGCGCCTCGACCGGAGACAAACCCAGGTCTTCGCCGCGCGTGGCGAGCACGAGCGTGGGGAAGCGGTCGCCGGCGCGGACGTCGCCGCGCAGGCCCTCGAGCAGCGGGGCGCGCATGTCCTGTGGCGGGTCGAAATCGACCAGGCGAAAGTAGGCCATCGAGACACCTCGCTCGCCGCCCCGCAGCGCGCGCTCGGCCAGCGGCAGGCGCTGGGCTCGCATCTCGTCGGTGATGGACTGGCAGCGGCGCACGCGGTCGTCGAAATGCGCGATCGCGTGGGCGACGTCCGCCGGGTTGGACTTGGGATCGGCGCGAACGGTCTCCAGGGTCTCTCGCACCTGGGTCGCGCCCTCGCAGCGGGACAACACCTCCGTCGCGTCGCCGGCTTGCGCGGCGGAGCCGCCCTGCAGCGCGGCAAGCACGATCTGGCCGTAGTCCTCGATGACGGCGGAGGCGCCGACAGCGGGCCCGATCGCGGCTGGCCGCGTCGTGCCGGCCGCTGGTGGTCCCGAGGCGCCGGGTGAGAACGGTCGGGACGCCTGGGGCGGGGAGGCGGACGAGGCCGTCAGCTCGGCGGAGGCAGCCGTCGACGAGGGGTCGGCAAGCGCGACACGATCATCGTCGGCGGGATGAAGCCCGAAGGCCACGAGGGTCGCCGCGCCTGTAAGCGCGGCAGCAGCGAGGATCCAGCGCAGGAAGGGCATCGGGGAATGTCGTCTAGCCGTGACGGTGTCCGTGCTGCGGCTTCATGTCCTTGGTCCACGTCGCGGCCAGCGTTTCGGCCTGACGCTGTTCCTCGTCGGTCAGCGGCTTGCCAGCCCCGCTGGCGCGATCCGGGTCGAAGAAACCGATCGCGTCCATCTTGTCGAAAGCGATCTCATAGGCCCGCGACTCGACCCTGGACAGGCCGAAGAGCTCCCTGTGCTGTGCCAGCATCAGCGCGGCGACGCCATCTCCGTCGAGGAAGTCCGCGCGCAAGGCCGCGGCCAGCGGTTGGCGCATGGCCTCCGGCGGGGCGTAGTGGACGGCGGCGCCATAGATCGTCGCGACGCCCTTCACGCCCCCCAGCACGGCGCGCGCCGAGAGTTCCAGCTCCCGGCCCATCAGGTCGGGCGGGATCGACTGGCATGAGCGCTCCTGTCTGTCGAGCGCGGCGATGGTGCGGTCGGCGCCTTCAGCGGCCACGCGTCCTTCCTGCTTCAGCTCCTCGAGTGCATCGCGCGTCTGCGGGACGGTGCTGCACAGGACGAGCAGCTTCGCGGCCTCGCCGGCCTGCTGCGGCGTGCCGCCATTGAGCGCGGTGATCACGATCTGGCCGTAGTCGCGCAGGGCGGCGGAGGCACCGATGGCGGCCTCCCTCGCCGCGCCGGCCACGGCCGGCGTGCCGGGGGCCGGTGCAGTTCCACGGGATGGGGTGGCGATCGGCGGCGGCGCGGCGGATGTCCGCTCCGCATGCGCGGGGACGGACAGGGTCACGCGCTCGCCCTCCGGCGCGAGGGACCAGGCCAACACGGCGGCGGCGAGCACCAGCCGGCGATGGCCGAGGCACGGCGGGTGAACAACATCGAGGACTCCATGGGCCATGCGGTCGCGCGCCGCATGAAGCCGCGCATGTTATCGACGCCTCCATGGAAAAAGGCCGGTTCCCCCCATCGGAGGGTCCGGCCTTCATTCGCGCGCAACGCGCGGCGCGGTGTCGTCACGCGCGCCGGTCGCGCTGCCTCACTTGGGCTGCTTGACGATGCGCAGGTAGGGCTTGGGCGCCTTCCAGCCTTCGGGGTAGATCGTCTTGGCTTCGTCGTCGGACACCGAGCCCGCGATGATCACGTCGTCCCCGTGCTTCCAGTTCACCGGCGTGGCGACGCGGTGCTTGGCGGTGAGCTGGATGGAATCGAGCACGCGCAGGATCTCGTCGAAGTTGCGGCCCGTGGTCATCGGGTAGGTCAGCGTCAGCTTGATCTTCTTGTCCGGGCCGACGATGAAGACCGAGCGCACCGTCGCGTTGGTCGCCGCGGTGCGGCCTTCCGAGGTGCCCGGCTCCTCGGCCGGCAGCATGTTGTAGAGCTTGGCCACCGCCAGGTCGGTGTCGCCGATCATCGGGTACTTCACCGCGGCGCCCTGAGTCTCCTCGATGTCGGCGGCCCACTTCGAGTGGTTCTCGACCGGATCGATGGACAGCCCGATCAGCTTGGCGTTGCGCTTGGTGAATTCGGGCTCGATCTTCGCCATGTAGCCCAGCTCGGTCGTGCACACCGGGGTGAAGTCCTTCGGGTGCGAGAACAGGATGGCCCAGCTGTCGCCGATCCAGTCGTGGAAGTTGATCTCCCCGTGCGTGGTCTTGGCGGTGAAGTTCGGGGCGGTGTCGTTGATGCGCAGAGACATGATGGGCTCCAAGGTGAAGGGTCCATCGCCGCGGACGGCGACGGTCGATCGTGCGGGACCGGGCGATTCTCGTCGTCCCACCGGCACCGGCCGGCGGCTGGGCGACATTCTTGTCCTCCCTTTCGACGACGGGGAGAGTCTGCCCAATGGCCTTGCTCGGCCAGCGACTTTACTCATGCGCGGACCGGATGAGGGCCCGCGCCGCCGGCGGCCACGCCGAAAAAGCTATCGGCCCGATAAACACCGGCTGTTGCCGCCGTCGCCGGGCGAGTCCTAGACTCGTCCGCGCTCGCACTCTGCGGACAAGCGGACGGTTCCCCAAGGCTCAACTCAGGAGGCAGACATGTCAGGCGATTCCAAGTGCCCATTCTCGAGCGGCACCCACCACCATGCGGTGGCCGGGACCAAAGGCAACCGCGACTGGTGGCCCGAGCAACTCAACCTCTCCATCCTTTCCCTGCATTCGCCCAAGTCCAATCCGATGGGCGAGGAATTCAAGTACGCGCGGGAGTTCCAGACCCTGGACCTCGACGCGGTGGTCCAGGACCTGCATGCGCTGATGACCGACTCGCAGGACTGGTGGCCCGCCGACTACGGCCACTACGGCCCGTTCTTCATCCGCATGGCCTGGCACTCGGCCGGCACCTACCGTGTGCAGGACGGCCGCGGCGGCGCGGGCACCGGCGCGCAGCGCTTCGCGCCGCTGAACAGCTGGCCCGACAACGGCAACCTCGACAAGGCCCGGCGCCTGCTCTGGCCGGTCAAGCAGAAGTACGGCCGCAAGCTGTCGTGGGCCGACCTGATGATCCTGGCGGGCAACGTCGCGCTGGAGTCGATGGGCTTCAAGACCTTCGGTTTCGCGGGCGGCCGCGCCGACATCTGGGAGCCGGAGACCGATACCTTCTGGGGCCCGGAGACCACCTGGCTCGGCGACGAGCGTTATGCCGGCGACCGCGACCTGGCCAATCCGCTGGCGGCGGTGCAGATGGGCCTGATCTACGTGAATCCGGAAGGACCGAACGGCAAGCCCGACCCGGCCGCCTCCGCGCGCGACATCCGCGAGACCTTCCGCCGCATGGCGATGAACGACGAGGAGACGGTGGCGCTGGTCGCCGGCGGTCATACCTTCGGCAAGGCGCACGGCGCGGGCGAGGCGCATCACGTCGGCGCGATGCCGGAGGGCGCCGGGCTCGAGGAGCAGGGCCTGGGCTGGAAGAACCAGCTGGGCGAGGGCATGGGCGTCTACACGATCACCAGCGGCATCGAGGGCGCCTGGACGCCGACGCCGACGACCTGGGACAACAGCTACTTCGAGACCTTGTTCGGCTACGAATGGGAGCTGACGAAGAGCCCGGCCGGGGCTCACCAGTGGACGCCCAAGGGCGGCGCGGCGCCGGCACCGTGCCCGACGCGCATGACAAGACCAAGCGCCACGCGCCGATGATGACGACGGCCGACCTGGCGCTGCGCGTCGATCCGGCCTACGAGAAGATCTCGCGCCGCTTCATGCAGAACCCGGCCGAGCTGGCCGACGCCTTCGCGCGCGCCTGGTTCAAGCTGACGCACCGCGACATGGGGCCGACGTCGCGCTACCTCGGCAAGCTGGTGCCGCAGGAGCAGCTGATCTGGCAGGACCCGGTGCCCCCGGTCAGCCATCCGCTGGTGGACGACCAGGACGTCATCGCGCTCAAGGCCAAGCTGCTGGCCAGCGGCCTGAGCATCTCGCAGCTGGTGACGACGGCCTGGGCCTCGGCCTCGACCTTCCGTGGCGGCGACAAGCGCGGCGGCGCCAATGGCGCGCGGATCCGGCTCGCGCCGCAGAAGGAATGGCCGGTGAACCAGCCCAGCGAGCTCGAGAAGGTGCTGTCCAAGCTGGAAGCGGTGCGCAAGGAGTTCAACAGCTCGGCGGCCGGCGGCAAGCAGATCTCGCTGGCCGACCTGATCGTGCTGGGCGGATCGGCTGGTGTCGAGGCGGCGGCGAAGCAGGCGGGGCATGCGGTCGTCGTGCCCTTCTCGCCGGGGCGCACCGATGCCTCGCAGGACCAGACGGACGTCGAGTCCTTCGGCGTGCTGGAGCCCGCGGCTGACGCCTTCCGCAACTACATCCGCAAGGACCTGGTGCCGCATGCGGCCGAGCTGCTGGTCGACAAGGCCCAGCTGCTCACGCTGAGCGCGCCGGAGATGACCGCGCTGATCGGCGGCATGCGGGTGCTGGGCACCAACTTCGGCCACACCCGGCATGGGGTCTTCACGACGCGTCCGGAAACGCTGAGCAACGACTTCTTCGTCAACCTGCTGGACATGCGGACGAAATGGCAGAAGTCGACCAGCGACGAAGGCGTGCTGGAGGGCCGCGACCGCGGGACCGGCGCGCTGAAGTGGACCGGCACGGCGGCGGACCTGGTGTTCGGCTCGAACTCGCAGCTGCGCGCGCTGGCCGAGGTGTACGCGTCCAGTGACGGCGAGAAGGTCTTCGTCAACGACTTCGTCAAGGCCTGGACCAAGGTGATGAACCTGGACCGCTACGACCTGCTGTGAGCGCTCCCGGGCGCCGCTCGCGCAGCGGCGTCCGGAGATCGCGGCGCAATGGCCACGCTGGCCCGGCCCGGTACGTTTCGTTCCAGCTTTCTTTCCGGCTGTTTCATAAGATGCCGCGATGGACGTCCATGAGAAGCCGGTCCGCCGGCCATTGCCCCTTTCGATGATTGCCGCCGCCTTGCTGGCGCTGGGACTGAGCGCCTGCGGCGGTGGCGGCGGTGACGCCGATACCGGCACGCCGGGCTCGACCCCCACGCCCACCCCGTCGACGCCGACGCCCACCCCCGTGGCCGGCACCTGCGACCTGCCCAACTTCAAGCAGGACCTGCTCGACCGCATCAACGCGTTGCGCGCCTCGGGCGCCAGCTGCGGCACGTCGGGGAACTTCCCCGCCGTCGCGCCGGTCGTCTGGAACGATAAGCTGACGCAGGCCGCCGACGCGCACGCGCTGGACATGGCCAACAACAACTACTTCAGCCACGACAGCCAGGACGGCCGCAAGTTCTCCGACCGGATCACCGCCGCCGGCTACACCTGGGTCGCGGCCGGCGAGAACATCGCCGCCGGCCAGGGGACGGTCGAGGCGGTCATGAGCTCCTGGCGCAACAGCCCGGGCCACTGCGCAACCTGATGTCGGCCAACTTCGCCGACGTGGGCGTCGCCTGCCGGCCCGCGGCTTCCTCGGCCAACACCTACAGCAAGTACTGGGTCATGGACCTGGGCAAGGCGCGCTGAAGCGACAGCCCGGGCGCCGCGCCTGTCAGGCGCGCGGCGGGCGCCGCACGGCGCGCAGCTTCCCGCTGCCGCCGCCACCGCAATAGAACAGGCCGGCGCCGTCGGACTCCAGGCCGCTGACGCCCTGGTGGGCGGGCATCGCGAGCCGCTCCTTCACCGTGCCGTCGACGGGATCGACGCGTCGAAGCTCGCTCTCGTCGCCTTCCCAGGTGGCATGCCAGAGCTCGCCATCGACCCAGGTGACGCCGGTGACAAAGCGGTTGGACTCGATCCTGCGCCGCACCGCGCCGGTCTCGGGATCGATCTGCACGATCGTGCGGTCGCGGTACTGGCCCACCCACAGGCTGCCTTCGGCCCAGGTGAGTCCGGAGTCGCTGCCTTGACCCGATGGCGCCGGGATCGACCCGAGCACGCGGCCGCTGGCGGGATCGATCTTGTGGATGCGCGCATCGGCGATCTGGTACAGGTGGCGGCCATCGAAGGCCGTGCCGGCGTCGGCGGCGCAGGGCAGCGTGCGCTGGACCTCCCCGCTGGCCGGATCGATCGCCAGCAACCCCAGCGCCGTCGCGGCCCAGACGCGGTCGCCGTCGTGGCTGACGCCGTGGACGGCGGGCGCGCCGGGGTAGGGGCCGTACTCGCGCACGACCTCGGCGGGGCGGGCCTCGGGCAGGCCGTCGTTGGAGGCCATGCGGGCCTCGGCGTGGGGATCGCAAGCAGTGGAAGCGGTCGAGGACATCGGGTTCTCCTTCGCGGCGACCGTCGCCGCATGGACCGCAATCTATCCAGACGGCGGCAACGCGGGGAGTAACAAGATCGTCGCGAATCCGCTCATCGGCGGCGCCAGCCAGCGCCGGGCACGCGTGAGTCCGAGCGCCCGCACCCGTCCGTCGGCCTCCAGGTCCGCCAGCGCGCGCTGCACCGTCCGCTGGCTCGCGCCCAGGGCCAGCGCGAGGGCCGAGGTCGACCAGGCGTTGCCGTCGGCGAGCAGCGCCAGCAAGGCGGCGGACTCGCCTTCGATCGGCGGCACCAGCACCGTCACCGACCGGCCCGCCTCGGCGCGCAGC
>NZ_VOSR01000769.1:0-853 GCF_007997345.1 Mitsuaria sp. TWR114 | reverse complement strand
CGCCTGCTGGCGCGCGCGCCCTGCGGCGGGCCGTCGCTCAATAGCGCTCGGGCACGAACATCTGCGGCGGCACCGGCTGGCGCGCGTAGTCGTCATGCCGCTCGCGCTCGGGCAGGCGGACCTCGGCGCGCTCCACCTCGTGGTACGGGAAGTGGTCCAGCAGATGCTGGATGCAGTTGAGCCGCGCACGCTTCTTGTCGTCCGCGGCCACCACCCACCAGGGCGCCTCGGCGATGTGGGTGCGTTCCAGCATCACCTCCTTGGCGCGGGTGTAGTCCTCCCAGCGCCGGCGCGACTCCAGGTCCATCGGCGAGAGCTTCCACTGCTTGAGCGGATCGTGGATGCGGCCCAGGAAGCGCAGGTGCTGTTCCTCGTCGCTGATGGAGAACCAGTACTTGATCAGCGTGATGCCGGAGCGCACCAGCATGCGCTCGAACTCGGGCACCGAGCGGAAGAACTCCTCGACGTCGGCCTCCGAGCAGAAGCCCATCACCCGCTCCACGCCGGCGCGGTTGTACCAGCTGCGGTCGAACAGCACGATCTCCCCCGCCGCCGGCAGGTGCGGCACGTAGCGCTGGAAGTACCACTGCGTGCGCTCGCGGTCATTGGGCGCCGGCAGCGCGACGACGCGGCACACGCGCGGATTCAGGCGCTGGGTGATGCGCTTGATCGCGCCGCCCTTGCCCGCCGCGTCGCGGCCTTCGAAAAGGATCACCACCTTCTGGCGGGTGTGCTGCACCCAGTCCTGCAGCTTCACCAGCTCGCGCTGCAGCCGGAACAGCTGCCGGAAGTAGGCGATGCGCTCGCCATGCGCGCTGTCGCCGTCGCCTTCGTCGAGCGCGCGCAGCGCCTC
>NZ_VOSR01000768.1:0-780 GCF_007997345.1 Mitsuaria sp. TWR114 | reverse complement strand
CGAGCTGCAGCTCAGCGTCGGCGACGCGCTGCAGGACGTGGTGCGCGACGAGGTGGACCTGGCGCTGCGGTATGGCGAGCTGGCCGACTCGCGGCTGGTGGCGCGCAAGCTCCATGACGGACGCCGGCTGCTGGTCGCGTCGCCGGACTATCTGAAGCGGGAGGGACGGCCCACCCATCCCGGCGAGCTGACGCAGCACGAATGCATCCGCTTCAAGATCGGCGACCGGCTGGAGCGCGAGTGGCGCTTCTGGCGCCGCGACGCGATGCAGGCGGCGCCGGTGGAGGTGTCGGTGCAGGGCCGGCGCACCGCCGACGACGGCGGCATCGCCCACCAGTGGGCCCTCGAAGGGCGGGGGCTCACCTACAAGAGCGACCTCGACATCCGCGACAGCCTGGCCAGCGGCGCGCTGGTGGAGGTGCTGCCCGAGTGGGTCGGCCGTCCGATGCCGCTGCATGCGCTGATGCCCAGCCAGCGCTTCCTGCCCTTGCGGCTCAAGGCGCTGGTGGATCACCTCGCGGAGGGGCTGCGGCGCCCCTGAGCCGCGGTCGCGCGTTCAGTGCTTGTGGTCGCCGTGGCCCGCGTGCGGGTCCTTGGCGTCGGGGGCGGTGACCGGGCCGGTCCGGGCCGGCGCCTGGACGGTGACGGTCGAGCGCGACTTGTCGGCGCCCTCGAAGACCAGCGTCAGCGGCACCGCGTCGCCGGTCTTGAGCGGGCCCTTCAGCTCCATCAGCATCACGTGATAACCACCCGGCTTGAGGTCCACCGGCTTGCCGGCCG
>NZ_VOSR01000767.1:0-3236 GCF_007997345.1 Mitsuaria sp. TWR114 | reverse complement strand
CGGCGGCAAGACCTGGACGCTGCAGCTGGACGGGCTGCGCGCGGCCCAGGCACTGCTGGCCGCCGCGACCGATGACGCCAGCCGCCGCGCCGCGCAGCGCCTGGTGGAGGAGGGCGCCGACAAACCCTGGTTCGATCTGGAGGCCCTCGACGGGCAGCGGGCCATCGCCGTCGGTGCCTACGGCCTAGCCATGGCCACGCGCGACGGCGGCCGGACCTGGGACCCGCTGCCGCTGCGCGCGGTCAACCCGCGCGGCCTGCACCTGTACGGCGTGCGCGCCGTCGGCGGGCCTGGCGGAGCGTGGGTCATCGCCGGCGAGCAGGGCCTGCTGCTGCGCTCCAGCGACGATGGCATCTCCTTCACCGCGCTGGCCTCGCCCTACAAGGGCAGCTTCTTCGGCCTGCTGGCTTCGCGCAGCGGCGCACTGCTGGCCTACGGCCTGCGCGGCAGCGTTTACCGCTCGGGTGATGCCGGGGCGAACTGGGACAAGGTCGAGCTCGGCACGCCGGTCAGCCTGCAGGCCGGCCTCGAGCGCGCCGATCGCGCCGAGCTCACGCTGCTGGCCCAGAACGGCGAGCTCTTCGTCAGCACCGACGACGGCCACCGCTTCACGCGCCGTCCCCCGCCCGCCGGGCCGCTACCTGCGGCCGGCCTCGCCGCCGCTCCCGACGGCGCCTGGGTCATCGCCAGCCTGCGCGGTACCCGCCGCGCCTCACCCGCACCCTGATCCACTCCCTGACACCAACGATGCACGCCGCCACCGACCCGGCCGGCACCCCACCCGTGGTGACCCGGCTCGACGACTTCGACACCCGCTCCGGCTCCTGGGCCGAGCGGCTGCTCTTCAACCACCGGCCCTGGGTCATGCTGCTGTGTCTGCTGGCCACGCTGTGGCTGGGCCAGCAGGCCTTGCGGCTGACGCTCAACGCCAGCTTCGAGAAGACCATCCCGACCCAGCATCCCTACATCGTCAACTACCTGACGCACAAGGGCGACCTCGGCGGCCAGGGCAATGCGCTGCGCATCGTCGTCGAGGCGCGCCAGGGCACGATCTACGACAAGCGCTACCTCGACACGCTGCAGAAGATCAGCGACGAGGTCTACCTGATGCCGGGCGTGGACCGGCCCTTCATGAAGTCGCTGTGGACGGCCAACACGCGCTGGGTCGCGGTGACGGAGGAGGGGCTGGACGGCAACACCGTCATGGGCGACAGCTATGACGGCTCGCCCGAAGCGCTGGCCGAGGTCCGCGCCAATGTCGAGCGCTCGGGCGAGATCGGCCAGATCGTTGCCGGCGACGCGCGCTCCAGCATCGTCTTCGCGCCGCTGCTGGACGTGAATCCCAAGACCGGCCAGGCGCTGGACTACGGCGCGCTGGGCCGGCAGATCGAGGCGCTGCGCGCGAAGTACGACGGCGACGCCGTCACGCTGCACGTGACCGGCTTCGCCAAGGTCATGGGCGATCTCATCGAGGGGCTGCGCCAGGTGCTGGTGTTCTTCGGCGTGGCGCTGGTGATCTGCGCCGGCGTGCTGTGGGCCTACACGCGCTGCGTGCGCAGCACCGTGCTGGTCGTGGCCTGCTCGCTCATCGCCGTGGTGTGGCAGTTCGGGCTGCTGGCGCTGCTGGGCTACGCGCTGGATCCGTACTCGGTGCTTGTGCCCTTCCTGGTCTTCGCCATCGGCATGAGCCATGGCGCGCAGAAGATGAACGGGATCATGCAGGACGTGGGCCGCGGCACGCACCGCGTGGTCGCCGCGCGCTACACCTTCCGGCGCCTCTTCGTCGCGGGCCTGACCGCGCTGCTGTGCGATGCCGTCGGCTTCGCCGTGCTGGCGTTGATCAAGATCCAGGCCATCCAGGACCTGGCGCTGGTGGCCAGCATCGGCGTGGCGGTGCTGATCTTCACCAACCTCGTGCTGCTGCCCATCCTGCTGTCCTACGTCGGCGTGAGCCCGGCCGCCGCCCGGCGCAGCCTGCGCGACGACCCCGCGTTCAATCCCGCCGCGGGCAACTCGGGCCTGTGGCGCCTGCTCGACCGCTTCACCCAGCGCGGCCCGGCGCTGATGGCGCTTGGCGTTTCGGCGGTGCTGGCCGTGGCGGGTTATGCGGTCAGCACGCGGCTGCACGTCGGTGACCTCGACCCCGGCGCGCCCGAGCTGCGAGCGGACTCGCGCTACAACCGCGACAACGACTACGTCACCCGGCACTACGCCGCGTCCAGCGACATCCTGGTCGTGATGGTCGCCACGCCCGAGGACCAGTGCACGCGCTACGGCACGCTGGCCAAGGTCGACCAGCTCGCCTGGCGGCTGGAGCAGTTGCCCGGCGTGGAGTCCACCAACTCCATGGCGGCGCTCTCCAAGCTCGCGATGGTGGGCTACAACGAGGGCCAGCTGAAGTGGTATGAGCTCATCCCCAACGACAGCGCGCTCGGCGGCGTGCAGACGCGCGCGCCGCGCGAGCTGTTCAACCAGGGCTGCTCCTTCCTCTCGCTGTACGTCTACCTGAAGGACCACAAGGCCGAGACGTTGACCAGCGTCGTCGACACGGTCGAGGCCTTCATCGCCGCCAACGCCGCCAACGCAACGGCACCGGGTCGTGGCGCCGGGCCGTCCGGGACAGCGGCCGGGCCCTCCGAGCGCTTCATGCTGGCCGCCGGCTCGGCCGGCATCGCCGCGGCCACCAACATCGTCGTCCAGCAGGCGATGCGCGAGATGCTGTGGTGGGTCTACGGCGCCGTCGTCGTGCTGTGCTGGGTGACCTTCCGCTCGTGGCGGGCGGTGGTGGTGGCGGTGCTGCCGCTGGTGCTGACCTCCATCCTGTGCGAGGCGCTGATGGTGGGCCTGGGCATGGGGGTCAAGGTCGCCACGCTGCCGGTGATCGCGCTGGGCGTGGGCATCGGCGTGGACTACGCGCTGTATGTGCTCAGCGTCATGCTGGCCCGGCTGCGCGCGGGCGAGAGCCTCTCGGCGGCCTACCTGCACGCGCTGCAGTTCACCGGACGGGTGGTCATGCTCACCGGCGTGACCCTCGCGCTGGCGGTGGGCACCTGGGCGCTGTCCCCCATCAAGTTCCAGGCCGACATGGGCCTCCTGCTGGCCTTCATGTTTGTCTGGAACATGGTCGGCGCGCTGGTGCTGCTGCCGGCGCTGGCCCACTGGCTGCTCAAGCCGACCGGCCCAGCCACCCACGCCGCCAACGCGAACGGCAACACGCCCACCACCAGCGGCGCGGC
>NZ_VOSR01000766.1:0-4643 GCF_007997345.1 Mitsuaria sp. TWR114 | reverse complement strand
GCGCCGCCGCGACGGCGACGCTCAGAGCCCGTACATCGCCGCCTGGTCGAAGGGCGCGAGCTCCGCGGCCATCGCGTCGAGGAACAGCCGCGTGCGCAGCGGCATCAGCCGTCGCTGCGGGAACACCGCCCAGCAGGTCGACGGCTCCGCGCACCAGTGCGGCAGCACGCGCGTCAGCTCGCCGCGGTCGACGAAGCCCTGCGCGTATTGGTTGCCGACCCAGGTGATGCCGAGCCCCGCGCGGGCCATGTGCAGCAGCATGTCCGGCGCGTTCACCAGCGTGCGGCTGTCCGGCACGCCGACCCACTCCGTCCGCTGGTCGGCCTTGCCGTCGACGATCCCGGACAGGTGCCACGGCAGCGGCTCGCCGGCGCGGCCCAGGATCATCAGGCCATGCATGCTGAGCAGGCCCTCGGGCAGCTGGGGCTCGCCATGGCGCTGCAGGTAGGCCGGCGACGCGTACAGCCCGCTGCTGAAGATCGCCAGCCGACGCGCCGCCAACTGGCTGTCCGGCGGCAGCTGGCCCATGCGCACCGCGATGTCGAAGCCTTCCGCGATCAGGTCCACGCGCCGCGGCGACAGGTCCAGCTCGAGTTGCACTTCCGGGTAGTCGCCGACGAAACGGCTCAGCATCGGCGTCAGCATCTGGTGCGCGAAGTCCGCCGGCATCGACACCCGTAGCCGACCGGTGGGGCGCTGCTGCCGATGCAGCGCCAGCGCCAGCGCGCCGTCCACCTCGCCCGCCAGCGTCCGCGCATGCTCGAGCACGCCCTGGCCGAACTCGGTCAGCGTCAGCCGCCGGGTGCTGCGCTGGAGCAGCTTCTCGCCCAGCCGTTCCTCCAGCGCCGCGATCCGCCGCGACACCGTCGACTTGGGCAACTGCAGCCGCTCGGCCGCGCGGCTGAAGCTGCCGCTCTCCATCACGCGGGCGAAGACGAGGAGGTCGTCGGCATCAAGGCTCATGGGGGCATCCGTCGAAGAGGGGACAGAGGAGGGAACGAGGGAAGAGCAGAGGGGAGGGAGGGGGAGCGGTGGATTGTTCGTCCAATGGAACAATCTTATCCAGTACGGCGTCTTCTGGTGTCGAGGCGGGATCAATACAGTTCATTCCATCCCATCACACCCCGGCTGATTCAGCCGAAACGCCCGGAGAAACGCACCATGAACATCCTCCAGATCAATTCCAGCGCCCGCCGTCTGCATGAAGGCCAGGGTTCGGTCTCGACCCTGCTGGCCAATGAAGTGGTCCAGCAACTGGTCGAGCGCAACCCCGGTGCCAAGACGGTGGTGCATGACCTGGCGGTGCGCCCGCTGCCGCCGATGGACGAGGCCACGCTGGGCGCGCTGTTCACCCCGGCCGACGCCCGCAGCCAGGCGCAGGCCGACCGCGTGGCGTTCAACGACCAGCTGATCGCCGAACTGCAGGCCGCCGACGTGATCGTGCTGACCGCGCCGATGATCAACTTCGGCGTGTCCTCGCAGCTGAAGAACTGGATCGATGCCGTGGCCCGCGCCGGCGTCACCTTCAGCTACGGCGCCAACGGCCCGGTCGGCCTGGTCACCGGCAAGAAGGTCATCGTCGTCAGCTCGCGCGGCGGCGTGCACCGCGGCCAGCCGACCGACAACATCGTTCCCTACCTGCAGGTGACGCTGGGCTTCCTGGGCATGACCGACGTGAAGTTCGTGCTGGCCGAGGGCCTGAACATGGGCGAGGAAGCCGCGGCCAAGGGCCTGGCGGTCGCCCGTGAGGAAATCGCCGCGCTGTTCGGCGAAGCGCAGCCGGCCTGAGCTCGACCGCTTTCGACCGTTTTTGACCGTTGCCCACCCGATGCGGGTGGGCCCCTCCGGGGGAAGGGCCTCTCCCCCTCGTTCGACACTCCCCCCTTCTGGAAAGGATCCACCATGACCGCCGCCACCCCTGCCACCCCTCTTCGGACGCCCCGCCAGGTCGAGCGCCTGGTGCAGGGCAGGGCCACCCGCGACGGCGCCGGCGTCAAGCTGACGCGCGTGCTGACGCAGGACCTGCAGCGGCGCCTGGATCCCTTCCTGATGCTGGACGCCTTCGGCACCGACGATGCCGACGACTACATCGCCGGCTTCCCCGACCATCCGCACCGCGGCTTCGAGACCGTGACCTACATGCTGGAAGGCCGGATGCGCCATCGCGACTCGGCCGGCCATGAAGGCCTGCTGGGTCCGGGCGGCGTGCAGTGGATGACCGCCGGTCGCGGCGTGATCCATTCGGAGCTGCCCGAGCAGCAGGAAGGCCGCATGGAAGGCTTCCAGCTGTGGCTGAACCTGCCGGGCCGCGACAAGATGCGCGACCCCTGGTACCGCGACATCACCAGCGCCGAGATCCCCGAGCTGGCGCTGCCGGGCGCGACGGTGCGCGTCATCGCGGGCCAGAGCCAGGGCGTGGCGGGCGCGGTGCAGCGCGACGCGACGCAGCCGACCTACCTCGACATCCGCCTCGAGCCCGGCGCGAGCTTCGAGCAGGCGCTGCCCGAGTCGCACAACGCCTTCGTGTACGTGTACCGCGGGGCGCTGCGCTTCGACACTGGTTGCCTGGTGCCGAGCGGCCGGATGGCGATCCTGGCCAACACGGCCGGCTCGGACGGCGTGCGGCTCACCGCGTCGGAGGAAGGCGCGCGCGTCATCCTCGTGGCCGGCCAGCCGCTGGGCGAGCCGATCGCGCAGTACGGCCCGTTCGTGATGAACACCGAAGGCGAGCTGCTCCAGGCCGTGCGCGACTTCCAGGCCGGCAAGTTCGCCTGAGCCCCGGTCCGACTCGACGCGCCGCCAGCGACCCTCCCGGGTCGCCGGCGTCGGCCCGACAAGCCGACCGCGGGCGGGGACGCGCGCCCCGCCCGCGACTTCTCATCGCGGCGTCTTGAGCGGCGGCACCACGGGCGCCAGCAGCCGCGGCCCGTCGAAGCCCTGCACCGCGCCGAAGCGGCCGCCGTCCTCGCGGCTGTTCCATTCCTCGGCATAGGCCTGCATTTCCTCGCGGTTGCGGCCGACGAAGTTCCAGAACAGCAGCACCGGCTCGCCGAAGGGCGGGCCGCCCAGCAGCAGCGCGCGGCTCTTGCCGCCGCCCGACAGCAGCTTCAGCGATTGCGCGCCCGGCGCTAGGTACAGCAGCTCGCCGGGCTTGCTGGCGCCGGCGGACTCGCCGTCCAGCGTGACCGAGAGCTCGCCCTCCAGCACCATCAGCCCGTACTCGTGGTCCGGATGCAGCGGCAGCGTCGCTTCGGCGGCGCGCGTCGCGCTCAGGTCCATGCCCAGCAGCGGCGTGTGGCTGGGCACCGGCGAGCGCTGGCCGCCGAACTCGCCCACCAGCAGCATCGTCTCGAAGCCGCCGGTGGCGAACGACGGCAGTTCCGGGAAGTGCTGGAAGGCCGGCTCGCGATGGCGCACCGCGTCGGGCAGCGCGATCCACAGCTGCGCCAGCTGGAGGCGGTCCGACTGTGATTCCTCGGTGTGGCTGATGCCCCGGCCCGCGGTCATGAGGTTCACCTGGCCGGGCCGCAGCATCTGCTCGGAGCCCAGGCTGTCGCGATGCAGCACCTCGCCCTCGATCATCCAGCTGAAGGTCTGCAGCCCGGTGTGCGGATGCGGGCCGACGCGCATCGCCGTCTCGGGCGTGAGGTCGGCCGGGCCGGCGTGGTCCAGGAAGCACCAGGCGCCGATCATGCGGCGTTTGGCGGTGGGAATCGCGCGGCGGATGCTCAGGCCGCCGACATCGCCCAGGTGCGCGCCGATGCGCTCCCAGCGGGCGGGGACGGGGTCGGCATGCGGGCCGATGGCCGGGTCGAGGGGGACGCTCATGGGAGGGCTCCTTGTGAGAGGTCGTCGAGGATGGGGCAGTCGGGGCGGTCGTCGCCGTGGCAGCAGCGGGCCAGCTCGGCCAGCGCGCGCCGCATGGCCTGCATCTCCGCCAGCCGGCGGTCCAGGTCGGCGATGTGGGCCTCGGCGATGCGCTTGACCTGGCCGCTGGCGCGGCGGCGGTTCTGCCAGAGCTTGAGCAGCTCGGCGATCTCCGCCATCGAGAAACCCAGGTCGCGCGCGCGGCGGATGAAGCGCAGCGTGTGCACCTCCTTCTCGCCGTAGAGGCGGTAGCCCGAGCCGGTGCGCGCCACCGGCGGCAGCAGGCCGAGCGACTCGTAATGGCGCAGCATCTTCGGCGAGACACCGGAGCGCTCGGCCGCCTGGCCGATCGTCAGCGGCGCGGCGTCGTTGGCGGGCACGCCGTTGCCGGCGTCGGCCGCCTCGTCGCGGCGGTGCCTGGCGCCGGCGGCGCGGGTCCTCATCGGGGCGGCGGCGGTCATCGGGCGGATCCCTTCCAGCGCTTGAGCAGCAGCGCGTTGCCGAGCACGGAGACGCTGGACAGCGCCATCGCCGCGCCGGCGATCACCGGGCTCAGCAGTCCCAGCGCCGCCAGCGGCACGCCCAGCAGGTTGTAAATGAAGGCCCAGAACAGGTTCTGGCGGATCTTCGCGACCGTCGCGCGCGACAGCGCGATCGCGTCGGCGACCAGTCGTGGGTCGCCCCGCATCAGCGTGATGCCGGCGGCTTCCATCGCCACGTCGGTGCCGCCGCCCATCGCCAGGCCGACATCCGCCGCGGCCAGCGCCGGCGCGTCG
>NZ_VOSR01000765.1:0-932 GCF_007997345.1 Mitsuaria sp. TWR114 | reverse complement strand
GGCGCTGCTGGCCGAGCAGCTGAAGGCGGCCGGCACCCTGCCGCCGCTGGAGGTCGCGGCGCATGAGCAGATCAAGGCCCAGCGCGAGTCGGGCCGGCTCAAGCGCCCGGCGCCGCTGTTCGAGCACGCGCGGCTGCACAAGTTCATGCGCGAGGTCTTCGAGACCGTCGCCTATGGCAAGACCACCGAGGTCGACGCCGCGCGCCGCCTGGTCGCCGAAGGCCAGGCCCTGCTGCAACGGATCAAGTGAACCCGTCTCCCCGAGGATCAAAGCGACCATGAAAGCCACCGAACGCCAGCTGCGCTTCGTCACCCGCGAGGACCCCGATACCGGTGCGCGCGTCACCCGGCTCACGCCCACCGACGTGACCTGCCACCGCAACTACTTCTATCAGAAGTGCTTCACCAACGATGGGCAGCGGCTGATCTTCGGCGCCGAGTTCGGGCCCGGCTCGAGCTGGAACTACCACCTGCTGGACCTCGGCTCGCAGGTCGCGACGCAGCTCACCGACCAGGCGGGCGAGAACACCTTCGGCGGCTTCCTGAGCCCCGACGACCAGCACCTGTACTTCGTCCGCGCGGAGCGGCGCCTGATCCGCCTGGCGCTGCGCGACCTGAGCGAGGAGGTCGTCTACACCGTGCCCGAGGGCTGGGTGGGTTACGGCACCTGGGTCTCGAACAGCGCCTGCACGAAGATGGTCGGCATCGAGATCGCCGCGAGCGACTGGTTCCCGCTCAGCGACTGGCAGAAGTTCCACCAGATGTTCCATGCGAAGCCGCGCTGCCGGCTGATCCGCATCGACCTGGCCACCGGTGCGCGCGAGGTGATCCTCGAGCAGCAGGGCTGGCTGGGCCATCCGCAGTACCGACCCGGCGACGACCACACGGTCGCCTACTGCCATGAAGGGCCGCACGACCTGGTCGATGCGCGC
>NZ_VOSR01000764.1:0-7591 GCF_007997345.1 Mitsuaria sp. TWR114 | reverse complement strand
GTCCTGCTCGCGGCCGGACCACAGGTTGCAGCCGGCGAAGCGGCAGAACACGGCCGCGCGGCCGGCCTGGGCGCCTTCGCCTTGCAGCGTGTAGAACATTTCCTTGACGGCGTAGGTCATACCGGGATCAGCTCCTCGAACGGACCATGGCTGACGATGACGCCGCTGCCGCGGGTCTCGTAGAGGTCGACGCGCTCCAGCGGCGGCAACTGGGCCTTGGCCTGGCGCAGCACCCACGCGGCCAGGCTGGCGGTGTCGGCGTCCGGCAATCCGGCTAGCTCATGCAGCGGGTGGTGGTCCATGGCTTTGAAGATGGGATCGAACAGCAGCTTCACGTCGCTGAAGTCCATCGCCCAGCCGAAGACCTGGTCCAGCGCGGCGCTCAGGTGCAGTCGCAGCGTGAAGGTGTGGCCATGGATGCCGGCCATCGGATGGTCCGCCGGCGCCCGGTTGAGCTGCACCGCGCTGTCGAGGGTGAATTCCTTCCAGATCCGGTAGCGCTCGCCGTCGAAGTTCGCACCGCTGGAGCCGGTCTCGTACACCGTCACCCAGCTCAGTTCCGGCAACTGCGGCTTGAGCCGCGCCCACAGCCAGGACGAGATCAACTCGCTGGTCGGATTGGACAGGCCCTCGATCTCGTTGAGGCAGCGATAGTTCAGCTGCGCATGGAACGGCGCCCAGAGCTCGTCGAGGTGGTCGTAGTCGATGCTCAGGTCGCGCTCGCCGAGGTCCTGGTTGGCATGCAGGATCAGCTCGAAGCCATGACCATGCATGCGACCGCACTTGTGGCCCATCGGGACATTGGGCAGTTGGTGGGCGGCCTGGAAGCGATAACGGCGCCAGACATGGGCATGGCCATTGGCGTCCAGGTCCACGCCCGAGTTCGAAGTGCTCTGGATGCCGACCTGGGTGATGCCGGGGACCTGGAATTCGGATTCGAGCCGCTGGCGGATCCAGCGGGCGATGTTCTCGTCGGTCGGCTGCGGGATGTGCGTGTTCAGCAGCCCATGGTCCAGCGGGGCGACGCAGCGCTCGAGGCAGTCGCGCAGCGCGCTGACTTCAGCGCCGGGAAACGGGGCCCAGCCGGCGGGAAGTTCGGCGCGGATGGTGGCCAGGTAGCTGTGGCCGTGCAGGCCACGCGAGCGGTGGCCGGGGGGCAGCGCGTCGATCTGGCAGGCGGACTCGAAGCCGGCCGAAGCGGTGAAAAGGGAAGCAGGAAAAGCAGACATCCCGACAGTGTGACACGCCGGGTTTTCTTATCTCCTTGTGTTGAATATCTCTTTGGTCGTATTGGTAGGTGTTGGCGGGTTTCTGTGGACAACCACCGTTTTCCGTGGCCCGACAAGGACTTGCGACCGGCGCAACGGTGTGGGCCGGACCCGGGGCAACGGCGGGATGGCGAGACAACAACTTTCGGCGCGACCATGCCGCTGTGGACAAGCGCCGAGTTGTTCAAGCGCCATCCCCAGGCTTGTACACAGCCGTTCTCAAGACCGGATCGTCCGTCAGGACGAAAAAAAGCCCCGCGACGGCGGGGCGCTGGCCGGGAGGCCGGGTTCAGCGAGTCAGGGCTTGTCCGGCCAGATCGACCGCAGCAGCTGCGCCAGACGCGCGCCGCCCTTGATGACGTTCTCGCGGGTCTGCTCCAGGCTGCGGGCTTCATAACCGGCCGGCGGCGTGCCCATCCAGCGCGGGCCGCGCAAGCTCTGCTGGCGGGCGCCGAAACTCATGCCCTCGAAGGCCTCCTTCGCGCCGATCAGCGATTCACTTGCCCACAGCACCGGCCAGTCGTCCGGATTCCCGGTGGTCGGCGGCACGGCCTTGGCGAGCGCCGGCATCGCGGCCAGTTGCTCGGCGCTCAGGCGCCCTGGCAGGCCGTCCCAGTAGCTGTGCAGGTTGCCGCCCGGCGTGCCGTCCGGACGCGGCATCGTGATCGCATTGCCGCCGACCGTGTGCGTCAGCGCATCCGCGCCCTGCCGGTCCGGGTCATAGGGCTTGCCGTCGGCGTCCAGGTAGAGCGAGCCCATGTGCAGCGGCTGATGCATGTCGCCCAGCGCGTGAACCACCAGCGCCAGCGCCTCGCGCTCGTTGAAATCCATCGGCGGCGTTTGCCGGCCGGTCTTGAGCACGAGGATCGCGGCCTTCAGCGCCGGCACGATGTCGTGATCGCTGGTTCCGATCGCGCCCGGCACATAGCGGCCCCGCTGGACCGCGACGTTGGCGTAGTGGTACTGCTTGTTGCAGGACTCCTCGCCCGGCTTGGGTCCGCATTGCTCGAAATTGCGCTTCACGTAGTCGCGCATCCGGACCTCTTCCTCGGCGTTGTTCTCGAAGACCGCGCACTCGGGAAAGCGGCCGGTCACCGCGTACTTGAAGTCGTTGCCGGTGTCGATGCCCTTCACGCAGTCGTCCCAGACGGCGATGTCGCGCAGCGAGACCGGTCCGAGGATGCGCTGGACCTCGGCTTCGGCGCGATGACCCTTGATCAGCTGGGCGGCGATGTCGCCGACCGCGTTGTGGCCGGCGGCGCCGAAGCCGAAGGCGGAGCCGCAGCAGGCGGCGAGCAGCGACAGCGCGGCGATGCCGCGCGCGAAGGAAGTGGTCATGACAGGAACCCGTGTCGGACGATGCGCCGGCGGTGCGCCGGCAAGGGATCGCGGATTGTGCATGGCGCCTTGTGACGGACATCAACGGAGATCCCCGGGGTCCGGGGCTTATGCGCCGGCCGCATGTCCATGGGCAAAGCGCTTCGTTCGGCAAATGAAGGGCGCTGCCTAAGCTGACCGTCACCTTTTCAGGAGCCCCTCGCATGACCATCACCGCCATCAATGTCCGCAACCAGTTCCGCGGCACCATCAAGGAGATCGTCGAAGGACCGGTCGTGTCCGAGGTCGACGTGCAGACCGCCGGTGGACTGATCGTCACCTCGGTGATCACGACGCGCTCGGTCAAGGAACTCCAGTTGACGGTCGGCAAGGAAGTCGTCGCGCTGGTGAAGTCCACCGAGGTGTCGATCGCGACCCTCTGACGCGCGCTGTCCGCATCGACCCCGCAGGAGACCGCCATGGCGCTCTACCCTCACCGCTCCGCGCAGCACAACGGCAGCGCCGAGCCGCGGCTGCTGATCATCCCCGGCCTGCACGACAGCGGGCCGGCGCACTGGCAGAGCTGGCTCGAGCAGCAGTACCGTGACGCCCACCGGGTGCGGCAGCGGGACTTCAGCCAGCCCGACCTGGAGCGCTGGTCGGACCGCATCCACGCGCGGATCGACAGCGCCGGCCCCGGCGAATGGATCGCCGTGGCGCACAGCTTCGGCTGCCTGGCGCTGGCGCATCACCTGCAGCGCCATCCCGATTCGCCGGTGCGCGAGGCCTTGCTGGTCGCCCCCGCCGAGCCCGACAAGTTCGGCCTGGCGGAGAGCCTGCCGCACCAGCGGCTGGGCCGGCCGACGGCGCTGATCGCGAGCCAGAACGATCCCTGGATGAGCGCCTCCAGCGCGCTGCGCTGGGCGACGCGCTGGGGCAGCAGCTACAGCAACATCGGTCTGGTGGGCCACATCAACAGCGAATCGGGCTTCGGCCCCTTCCCGCTGGCCAAGCGCTGGGTCGAGGCCGCCCGGGCCCGCGCCGCGCGCGAGCGCCGACCGGCGCGGGCCAGCATCCTGGAGTGGTCGTTCTCGGTCTGATCGGGTGGGCCAGCTTCAAACGAGGCTTGAAATAGGTTCAACGATTGACCCGTTCATTGAAAGTCGGCCCGGCGGAACACTGCGTCCCGTCTCCACCGATTGTCTGAACGAGGACTCCATGAACCGCCATCCTTCGAAGCCATCCGCCCGTCCCCACTCGATCCACCGCGCCGCGATCGTGCTGGCCGGCGCGCTGACTTTCGCGCTCGCCGCCGTCCCCGCCCTGTCTGCCCGCGCGGCGACCCCCGGCGAGCTCGAAGTCGTCGCCGAACTCCCGATCCGTCCCGGCAACGTGGCGCCCGGGCCCGCGGGCCGGCTGTTCGCCACCGTGCATCCGCTGGGCGCGCCCGCCGCGGCGCAGTTGATCGAGATCACCGGCCGGGACAGCTTCAGGCCCTGGCCTTCCGCCGACCTCCAGCGTGGAACATCGACCGCCAGCGACGATCGCATCGACACGCCGCTGGGCATCATCGGCGACGGCCTCGGCCGCATCTGGATCGTCGACATGGGCCTGAACCTGGGAAAGACCCGGCTCTGGGCCTTCGAGGCCGAGTCGGGCCGGCAGGTCCAGCGCATCGAGCTGCCGCCGGAGATCGCGCCCAAAGGCAGCTTCGTGCAGGACTTGGTCGTCGACGACCGCGCGGGCTGGGTCTATCTGGCCGACATCGCCAACCCGGGCCTGATCGCCGTCGAGATCACGACCGGTCGAGCCCGTCGTTTCGGCGGTCACGCCGCGCTGCAGGCCGAGCCGCAGGCGCGGATGATCATCGGCGGCCGGCCCATCCAGTTCCAGGGCAAGCCGGCGAATGTCGCGGTCAATCCGATCACGCTCTCGGCCGATCGCGAGACGCTGTTCTTCGGCGCGATGAACGGTCGCAGCTGGTACTCGGTGCCGGCGCGGCTGCTGCGCACCGGCGTCCCGGACGCCGAGACCGCCGCGGCGATCCGCCGCGTTGGCCCGAAACCAGTCTCCGACGGCGCCGCGACCGACGCGAGCGGACGCCACTTCTTCACCAACGTCAACGAGGGCGGCATCGACCGCCTCGGTACCGACGGCAAGCTCGTCCCGCTGGTGCGCGACGCACGGCTGGACTGGCCCGACAGCGTCCATGTGGGCGACTCGTCCTGGCTCTACATCTCGGTGAACCAGCTGTACAAGACGCCGGCCTTCACCGGCGGGCGGGACGAAGGCAAGCCGCCCTACCGGATCATGCGGGTGTGGTCCGGAGACGCGACGCGCTGATCCTCCCGTGCCTACACCCCGCGCCGAGGTCCCGGGGAATCCCTGTCAGGGGCGAGGAGTCTCGCGCCGGACACGATCCAGGGCTATGGTCCGTCTCCCATTCGTGCATGAATCCAGGAGACACCGATGCCCTTCACCCTCCGCCTGCACCGCGTCCTGAAGGCGCCGCCGGAGCGCGTCTATCGCGCGTTCACCGACCCGGCGGCGATGTGCAAATGGCTGCCGCCGCATGGCTTCACCGGCACCATGCACCACATGGAGCCGAAGGTCGGCGGCAGCTGGCGCATGTCCTTCACCAACCTCTCGGCCGGAGCAACCCACACCTTTGGCGGGAACTACCTGGAGCTGCAGCCCGGCAAGCGGCTCCGCTACACCAGCAAGTTCGACGACCCCAACCTGCCGGGGGAAATGACCACCACGGTGGAGCTGTCGCAGGTCTTCTGCGGGACCGAGATGCAGATCACCCAGGAAGGCATCCCGGACGTGATCCCGTCGCAGGCCTGCCATCTGGGATGGCAGGAGTCGCTGGCGCTGCTCACCCAGCTGGTCGAGCCGGATATTCCGAACGGCTGATTCCGAACGGCTGATCGGTGGCTCGATCGGGCGGCCCGATGGGGCCTCCCTGGTTTTGCCCGTTTTGCCTGTTTTTTCTGGCCCTCTGATTTTTGGAGCGTCTGCGCGGCTCGGCGTCGGGTTGCGGCTGTCAGGGCTTGTCAGGCTCTCCTCATTTTTTTCGCGCCAGCGGCCAGGGTCCTCTCCTGCGTTTCGCCAAGCGCGGGCTCTCCACAGGGCATGGGGGATCCCTCCTGGACCCCCAAGCCCTGTTCCGGCCCCAGCCACGCTCGTGGTCGTCGACGTCGTGGCCGAGAGAATGACTTGGGGGCGTCACGGATCGAGCGAATCCAGGATCACAGGGACACCGGATTCTTCGAATCCAGGGAGTAAGGAAACAAGGAAGTCGACGCCTTGTGAGGGTCGGCCCCATTCCCTAGCATCGCGCCCATGCGTCTTTTCCGCCTCGCCATCGCGCCAGTACTCGCAGCGATCACCCTCGCGACTTTCACGAGCGCGTCGCTCGCCGCGCCACCCTCGGATCGCGCCGCCACCGACGAAGTCCAGGTCCGGTTGATCAGCGACAGCACCCAGGTCGCACCCGGCCAGACCCTGCTGCTGGCGCTCGAGCAGAAGATCGCACCCCACTGGCACACCTACTGGAAAAACCCCGGCGACTCCGGCCAGCCCACCAGCATCGAATGGAAGTTGCCCCAGGGCGCCACCGCCAGCGACATCCTCTGGCCCGCCCCCAAGCGCTTCGATGTCGGCCCCATCACCAACTACGGCTACGAAGACCGGGTGGTCCTCCTGACCGAGATCCGCTTGCCGCAAGGCCTGACCCCCGGATCCACCGCGATGATCGGCGCCGACGCCACTTGGCTGGTCTGCCGCGAGGAGTGCATCCCGCAACAGGCGACGCTGTCCCTGTCCCTGCCGGTGGGGACCGGCCCCAAGCCATCGCCCGAGAAAGGCACGCTCGTCGCCGCACGTGCCGCGCTTCCTGGTCCGGCGCCCTTCGCCGCCACCGCGCGGCTCGAAGGCCGGGACCTGATCGTGAACTGGCCGGCCGCGGGTGCCGGCGGCGCCTCAGCCCGAGAGGTCCGTCAGGCGCTGTTCCTGCCGGAGGCCTGGGGACGCATCCAGCATGCGGCAAAGCCCCAACTGGCTCGCGATGGCCAGCAGTGGCGGCTGCGCATGCCGGTTGGCGATGAGCCGGCTTCAGCCGGCAAGCCGCTGGACGGCTTGCTGCTGATCGACGGCCAGGCCTGGGCGGTCAGCCTGCCTGTCTCTGGCAGCCTGGACGCGGGCGGCGGGACCGCGCCGGCCAATACGGCCAGTACCGCGAAGTCGCCCGCCGCGACAACGACGACGACCCCAGGCGCCGCCACTGGTGCGACTGGTGCCGTTGAGGCCGATGGTCTGGGCCTGTGGGCCGCGATGGGTCTGGCGCTGATCGGCGGCCTGATCCTCAACCTGATGCCGTGCGTGTTTCCGGTGCTGGCCATCAAGGCGTTGGGCTTTCTGCACGGCAGTGCTTCGACGCATCGCCGCCAGGGGCTGGCGTATACCGCCGGCGTGCTGGTCGCGTTCGCCGCGCTCGGCGCGATGCTGCTGGCACTACGCGGCGCCGGCACGGGCGTGGGCTGGGGCTTCCAGTTCCAGTCACCGCTGTTCGTGCTGCTGCTCGCGTGGCTGATGTTCGTGCTCGGCCTGTCGCTGGCGGGGCTGCTGTCGATCGGCGCTGGTTTCGCCGGTGTCGGACAGGGCCTCGCGGAGAAGCCGGGTCTCAGCGGCAGCTTCTTCACCGGCGTGCTGGCGACCGTCGTGGCGACGCCATGCACCGCGCCCTTCATGGGCGCTGCCATGGCCTACGCGCTGGCGCAGCCGGCCGTGGAGCTGATGGCGGTGTTCCTCGCGTTAGGTCTGGGGCTCGCGCTGCCCTACCTCGCGCTGGCCTGGTGGCCGGCGTTGCAGCGCCGCATGCCTCGGCCCGGGCCCTGGATGGACCTGCTCAAGCAGGCGCTCGCCTTCCCGATGTTTGCCGCGGCGATCTGGCTGGTGTGGGTGATCGCGCAGCAGGCCGGACCGATGGGCGTGCTGGTGGCGCT
>NZ_VOSR01000763.1:0-1773 GCF_007997345.1 Mitsuaria sp. TWR114 | reverse complement strand
GCCTGAGCGCCGGCCCGCTGACGGGGCGTGAGCGCCCCGGTGGCCGCTGACCGACCGGTCAGATGTAGCCCATCAGCAGCAGGATGACCAGGATGAGCACCACCAGGCCCAGGCCGCCGCTGGGGTAGTAGCCCCATCCGCGGCTGTGCGGCCAGGCGGGCAGCGCGCCGATCAGGAGCAGGATGAGGACGACAAGCAGGATGGTGCTGATCATGCGGATCTCCGGCATCTTGTGAATCGATCCCGGCCGGCGCCCGGGAGCGCCGCCGGCAGATGCCTTTGCGTGGCAACCGCTGTGCCTGCGCCGCCCATCGAGCTCCCCCGCGCGATCCCCCATTGGCGGGCCCTCTCTTCCTGCCCATTCAGAGCGATGGTCAAGCGCACCTGCTTTCCGCGAGCATGACTGCCGTCGCGTCGTGCATTGAGGCAGATCAATCGAGTGCAGCAATCACGTCGCGCCCCTGCCGGGCCGACTTGCCGATCCGCATTCCGCGCACCAGCATGTCGACCCCTCGCCCTTTGACTTGCCACTTGACCATGACCACTCTCCCCTTCGATGCCCGATCGAGCGCTCCGGCGCTCGCAAACCTCCCGCCCCCGCTTGGACAGTCAAAAGTTGCCGGACCTGCCGAAGACACGATCGGCCTGCGCCTGCCCGCGGAAGTCTTCGAACTGATCGACCGCGCCGCCGCCGCGGCGGAGAAATCACGCGAGGCCTTTCTGATGGATGCCATCCTGGATGCTTCCGAAGCGACGCTGCTGCACCGGGCCACGTTCGGCCTCGACGAGGCGCAACTGAGCGCTTGTCAGGCGCTGCTCGACCGCCCGCTGGACGAGAACCCCGGCTTCCAGCGGCTCATGGCCAGGAAAGCGCCATGGGCGACTTGACGGATGCACTCCATCCGCCTCTGATGCTCATGCTCGCTCTTTCCCCAACGGCCCCGCGCCGTCCCCCACCATGCGCATGAGCACCGTCGCCGTGCGCTGCATCAGCGGCGTCGCGCGCTTGCTGGTCGGGGTGACCAGGCAGAGCGTGCTCTGGATGTCCGCCCGCGCGAACGGCGTCGTGACCAGACGCTCCGGACGCTCGTAGATCTGCAGCGCGTCCTCGCCGAGCGCCGCGTGGCCGATGCCCGCCGCGACGCAGTCCAGGATCGCCGGCACGCTGGCCACTTCCCAGCGCACGTCCAGCTGCACGCCCGCCATCGCCGCCGCCTGCTCCATCAGCGCGCGGAAGATATGCCCCCGCTGCGGCATCACCAGCGGATAGCGGGACAGCTGCGACAGCGTCGGCGGCCGCGCCGGCGCCTGGTCCTTGGGGCTCACCAGGCACAGCCGCTCGCGGCGCAGCGGCAGGATCTCCAGCGCCGGCAGCGGCTCCGGGTTGTAGACCAGCGCCAGGTCGGTGCGCCCGGTCAGCAGCCACTCGGTCAGGTGCACCGAGAAACCCTCCATGATCGTCAGCCGCGCCTGCGGCATCTCCGCCTGGAACGCCCGGATCAGCGCCAGCGTGTGCAAGCGCGCCAGCGTCGGCGGCATCGCGATCGTGATCTGCCCCACCGGCTCGCTGCGGCGCGAGCGCAGGTCGTCCTTCGCGTGGCTCACCAGGTTGAGGATGTCCTGCCCGTGCTGCAGCAGCCGCCGCCCCGCCTCGGTCAGCGCCACGCCGCGCCCATTGCGCAGCAGCAGGGTCTCGTGCAGCTCCGTCTCCAGCGCCCGCACCTGCCGGCTCAGGGCCGGCTGCGCCACGCCGAGCACCATCGCGGCCTTGCT
>NZ_VOSR01000762.1:0-2207 GCF_007997345.1 Mitsuaria sp. TWR114 | reverse complement strand
CGCGGCGCTGCCGCTGCTGCTGCGCACGATCAAGGCCCAGGGCCTGCGCGTGGTGCACCTGCAGTGGCGCGAGGAGTAGGTCCCCCGCCACGCGTCATGCGGCGCGGTCGGGCGCCTGCACTGCCATCGTGGCGAAGGCCACGCGGTTCCTGCCGTCGCGCTTGGCCTCGTAGAGCATCTCGTCGGCCCGGGCGAGGCAGGCCGCCGCGGGCGCGCTGCCGTCCGCCACCCAGGCCACGCCGATGCTGGTGGACACCGGCAGGGGCGTGCCGTCCTCGACGATCCGCAACTGCTCGACGCTGGCCCGGAGTCGCTCGGCGATGGAGCGCGCCACCGCCTCGGTGACGTTGGGCGTGTACACCAGGAACTCCTCGCCGCCGGTGCGGGCCAGCAGATCGGACTCGCGCAGCTGCGCCTTCAGGCAGCTGGCGAAGGCCACCAGGACCGCATCGCCGGCGGCGTGTCCGTACTGGTCGTTGATGCGCTTGAACCGGTCCAGGTCCAGCTGGAGGACCGCACTGTGGCCTCGCAGCTGCTTGGGCAGGCGCGTGCCGAGCCAGCGGCGGTTGCCCACGCCGGTCAACGGGTCCGTGTCCGCCAACTGGGCGAGGCGCACTTCCGCGCGCTCCTTGGAGATGGTGGCCACCATCAGGGCGATGCCGAAATGGCAGAACATCTGCACGAAGAACGCCAGCGAGAAGCCGGCGCTGCCCGCGGTGCCATTCAGGATGAACACCAGCCTGAGCGTGTAGACGCCGCCGCTGAGCGCCAGGAGCGCCGCAAGCAGCCGGCTCGATGGCAAGGCCTCGAGGCGATGATTGCGCAGCATCTCGTTGGCGCTGCACGCGAGCGACAGCACGGCGGCCGCATGGAACACGCCGGCGCGGCTCAGGTTGTCGCGGGGGAACCCGGTGACCAGCCCCACCAGAAAACAAAGCAGCACCGGCGTCAGCAGGAGCCCCCAGCGGACGCGTCGGCGGCCGCTCATCGCGAGGATGCCGGCGAGGAACACCGCATAGCCGGCCGTGCCGAGCAGCAGGCTGCCGTGCGTCCAGACCGCCGCGGGCAGGGCGGCTTCCTCGCCCTTCCAGGCCAGGGCGGCTCCGGCGGCCAGCATGAGGTAGGCGATCGCCAGCCCCATGAGGCCCTCGGGGCGGCATGAATTGCGACGGACGTGGACGATGGCGAACGCGCCGGCGAGCAGGGACGTGTTGTAGAACAACAGGACGGTCGGCAGATCGAGACGGGACAGCATGCGGGGACTCGGCCGGCACACGAGCGGCCGGGTGCGCGGGTCTGGCGGTTGAGGACCACCCCGCGCAGGCCGGCCATCGGTATCGAACCTCGGCGGCTGTCGCCGGGGCAGGCGATCGTGGGGCGGTCCGCATCCCGAGGGATGGGCCGCGCCCCGCGCGCATTCTCGTCGCAGAAGCTGGCCGATGGACGACCGGGCGCCGCGGCGACTCGCGGCCGCCACGCGTCCGATGCTGCCTGCCGCTCAGCGCAGCGGGGCCGGATTCGCCAGGTAGGCCTTGAACAGGCGGGCGAACTGGCCGCCGTCCGTCGTGATGTTGACCGAGCCCGCGCCGCCGCCGCTGAACACGATCGCGAACACGCCGCGGGCGGTGTACTCGGTCGGATGGGTCAGCATGTACTGGACGTGGTTGTCGCGGTAATGCCCCCAGGTGCCGCCTGGCGTGGATGAGGGTACGCCCATCGGCGTCTGCCAGAACAGGATGGGCAGGTTGCCGAGCTTGCCCTGCACGGCGACCCATTGGGCGAGGTCCTGATGGAAGTTGGGCGTCGCCACGTTGTTCTCGTCCCAGTAGAACGGCCCGTTGCCACGGCCGGCGCACTCGGACGGAGGCGGCGAGACCTCGAAGCAGCCGGCATCGCGGTCGCTGGTCTGGGCCACCATGAAGTCGGCCTTGTCGGCGCCGAGCTTCAGCATGAAGTTGCCGACGGTGGTGGCGTCGCGGCCCCAGAAGGACGGCGGGAAACCGATCCGGGCCTTGGGCGCGTAGGTCCGTCCCAGCGCCAGCAGGCAACCCGCCATGCCGACGGCGTTGTCCGGCTGGTTCGCGCATTCGGCCACCTGGCTCACGCGTGCCGGCACCTTCGTCGGGTCGCCGCCCGGGGCGCCGGTCAGCACGAAGCCCCAGAAGTCCGGCTCCAGGTTGACCAGCGTGGGCAGGTTGGTCGCGCCG
>NZ_VOSR01000761.1:0-4825 GCF_007997345.1 Mitsuaria sp. TWR114 | reverse complement strand
CGGCCGCGCGCAAGGCCTTGCGGCGCGAGGTGCAGATGGTGTTCCAGAACCCCTACGCCGCCTTGAATCCGCGCAAGACCATCGCGTCGACGCTGGCGGAGCCGCTGGTGATCAACACGACGCTGGGCCGTGCCGAGCGGCGGGAGCGGATCGAGGCGCTGGCGGCCAAGGTCGGCCTGCGGCCGGAGCACCTGCAGCGCTACCCGCACATGTTCTCGGGCGGCCAGCGCCAGCGCATCGCGATCGCGCGGGCGATGGTGATGCAGCCCGGCATCGTGGTCGCGGACGAGCCGACCTCGGCGCTGGACCTGTCGATCCAGGCGCAGATCCTCAACCTGTTCATGGACCTGCAGGAGGAGTTCGGCACCGGCTACGTGTTCATCTCGCACAACCTGGCGGTGGTGGAGCATGTGGCCGACGAGGTGATGGTGATGTACCTGGGCCGCGCGGTGGAACACGGGGACAAGCGCCGCATCTTCGCGCGGCCGCTGCACCCGTACACGCAGGCGCTGATCAGCGCGACGCCGGCGCTGCGTCCGGCCGACCGCCGCCAGCGCATCCGCATCCACGGCGAGCTCCCGAGCCCGCTCAAGCCCCCGACCGGTTGCGCGTTCCACCAGCGCTGCCCGCTGGCCCTCCCGCGCTGCGCCGAGGTCCGCCCCGAACTGCGTGAGCTGGACGGGCGGGTGGTGGCGTGTGATGTGATCTGAGCCTGCGATTGCAAGGGGGGACGCGGCTCAACCCCCCGTTCCAAGTCAGCAATTCGACTGGTCGATGCGATTGCCGATCCGAGCGGGTCCAAGTGAAATGACGTCCCCTTCGTTCCGACAGGTGACCTCATGCCCCTCCGTACGCCCGAGATCTCTACCCCGCCCTTGAGCCGTCCCTACCGACCGCGCCTCGAGGCGACACCCATAATCGTCTCGCCTGAAGGAGCCGATATGGAAGCCAGCGACCACGAACTCACCGTCACCCTCTCCGAGTTCAAGAAGCAGACGGCGCTCGTCCTGGACGCCGCCAACCATCGGCCGATCACCGTGCTTCGCAACGGCCATGCGGCCTTCTACGTGATGGATCCCCTCCTGTACGAGGCCATCATGGACGACCTCGCGGACCAGGCCACCTACAAGAAGACGATCGAGCGCCTCGCGGACAAGTCCACGCTGATCGAGGTCGACCTTGACGAACTCTGAACCGCCACCGGGACCCCGCCCGTATGGCCTGCGCTTCCTTCCGCAAGCCTGGGATGAATGGCGGGCGCTGGACGGATCGATTCGCCAAGCGCTCAAGGGCTTGCTGATCAAGCGACTGCATCGTCCTCATGTGCCGGGGTCGGCGCTGAAGGGCGAGCTCTCCGGCCTCTACAAGATCAAGCTGCTGCGGCAAGGCATCCGCCTCACTTACGGCGTCGAAGACGGCCTGCTGATCGTCATCGTGTTTTGCGTCGGCAAACGGGAAGGCGCCTTGGCCTACCGCATGACGCTGGTCCGCCTCAAGCAGGCGAGAGGGGCGGGCAACGGGCTACCGCTGAAGCCAGCGCCCGCATAACCCGGTGTTATGGTCCAACCGCCCCATTTCAGTTGTGACCGTCGCGCCCGCGTTTCGACAATGCGCCGGCTAGCCCTCCCCCCCGATGCGCCCTGCCCTTTCCCTCTCGCTGGCCGCGTGGCTGCTCGCGGCACTGCCCGTCGTCCAGGCGGCCGATGCCGCCGCGCCCAAGCCGCTGGTCTACTGCACCGACGCCAGCCCCGAGGGCTTCGATCCCGGCCTGTGGGATTCCGCCAGCACCAACAACGTCAACAACCAGATGTTCCAGGGGCTGGTCCGCTTCGAGCGCGGCGGCACCGCGCTGCAGCCGGCGCTCGCCACCGCCTGGACCATCAGCCCCGACGCCCGCGTCTTCACCTTCACGCTGCGCGAGCACGTCCGCTTCCACACCCGCCCGTGGTTCACTCCCACGCGGCCGATGAATGCCGACGACGTGCTGTTCACCTTCGGCCGCTTCCTCGACCGCGAGCACCCGTTCAACAAGGCCTTCCCCGCCAACTTCATCTATCCGCAGAACCTGGGCCTGGCCAAGGCGATCACGAAGATGGAGAAGCTCGACGACCGCACCGTCCGCTTCACCCTCGCGCAGCCCAACGTCACCTTCGTCACCTGGTTCGCGATGGCCTTCGCCGGCATCCAGTCGGCCGAGTACGGCGCCCAGCTGCTGCGCGAGGGCAAGGCCGCGCAGATCAACCGCCTGCCCATCGGCACCGGTCCCTACCGCTTCCGCAGCTATGCCAAGGACGACGTCGTCCGCATGGAAGCCAACCCCGACTACTGGGGCGAACCGCAGAAGACGCAGAAGCTGATCTTCACCATCAGCCGCGAGGCCGCGGTGCGAGTTCAGAAGCTGCTTGCCGGCGAATGCCAGATCACCTCGCCGCTGCGCGACATCGACGTCGGCGCCATCGACCGCCATCGCGAACGCATCCGGCTGGAGAAGATCCAGGCGCTCAACATCTCCTACCTGTCCTTCAACCTGCGCAAGCCGCCGACCGACAACCGGCTGGTGCGCGAGGCGCTGGACATCGCCGTCGACCGCGACGCGATCTTCCGCGCGCTGTTCCCGCGCGGCGACGCGATGCAGGCGGTCAACCCGTTCCCGCCGGCCATCCCGGGCTACAACCGCACGCTGAAGAACGAGTACGACCCCAAGCGCGCCAAGGCCCTGCTCCGGCAGGCCGGCTTCCCGGACGGCCTGGACATCGACCTCTGGGCACTGCCCGTCACGCGCCCGACCAATCCCAACGGCCAGTTGATGGCGCAGCTGATCCAGCAGGACTGGGCCCGCATCGGCGTGCGCGCGCAGATCCGCACCTACGAATGGGGCGAGTACCTCAAGCGCGCCAACGCCGGCGAGCACTCGGTCTACATGAGCGGCTGGTCCGGCGAGAGCGGCGACGCCGACGACTTCCTGACGCCCAACCTCAGCTGCGCCACCAACAAGTCGGGCGTCAAGTTCTGCAACCCCGAGTTCGAGCGCCTGATCGACGCGGCCCGCGCCACGCCCGACCAGGCGCGGCGCATCGCGCTCTACGAGCAGGCGCAGGTGATCTTCAAGCGGGAGCGCCCGTGGATCACGATGGCACACTCGACGGTCTACATCCCCACCAGCAAGGACCTGCGCGGCTTCAGGATGCAGCCCAACGGCGGGGTGGTCTTCGAGAACGTCTACCGTGAATAAGCCTGCTCTTCCTCTTCGCGCGCCGGCCCGAGCGCCGGGCCGCCCCCGGCCGGGCCGGGCCCCCTCGGGGGGCCGGACGACGTATTCGCCGGCCGGGGGGCCGACATGAGGCTTCGTCACATTGAAGTCTTCCACGCCATCATGCAGGCCGGCACGATCAGCGGCGCGGCGCAGCTGCTGCACATCTCGCAGCCGGCCGTGACGAAGGTGCTGCAGCACTGCGAGCTGCAGCTGGGCATGCCACTGTTCGACCGCGTGCGCGGCAAGCTGTATCCGACGCCGGAAGCGCAGCGGCTGTTCGTCGAGATCGACAAGCTCAACCGCGACCTGGTCGCGATCCGGCGCCTGGCGGCCAACCTGCGCGGCGGCGAGTCCGAATCGCTGCGCCTGATGGCCACGCCGACGCTGGGCGCCGCGGTGATTCCGGCGGCGATGACGCACTGGGCGCAGGCCTTCCCGCGCAGCCGCTGCCAGCTCAGCACCAACCACACCCGCGAGATCGTCTCGGCGCTGCTGCTGGGCGAAGCCGACCTGGCGCTCAGCCTGCAGGACCCGCGCCACCCCGGCATCAAGGCCGAGGTGCTGGCCAGCGGCACGATGATGGCGCTGTGCCCGGTGCAGGGCCCCGAGGCGCAAGGCAGCGGCCCGCTGCCGCTGGAGGAGATCCAGTCCGAGCTGATCGCGATGGCCGAGGACGACCCGCTGGGCCACATGCTGCACAACGCCAGCGAGGCCGAGGGCCGGCACCTGGACAGCCGCATCACCGTGCAGACCTACCAGCTCGCCCGCGCGCTGGTGGAGGCGGGCGTGGGCATGACCGTCGTCGATCCGTTCACCGCCGCGTCGGCGGACCCGACCCGGGTCAAGGTCCGGCCGCTGGCGCCGCCGATGGCCATCCACCTCTACCTGCTGACCTCCGCCAGCGCGCCGCTGGCCCAGGCGGCGCGCCGGCTGGTCACCTACCTGCGGGACGCGGCCCGCGCCAACCTGGACAGCCTCGCCGGATGAATGCCATTCCCTGCGAAGAGATCGCGGCGCACACCGAGTTCCGCTCGCTGCTCACCATCCCCGGCATCGCGGTGGACCTGCGCTACGCGACGCCGGACAACTTCGTCGGCCGCAACGTCTACGGCGGCCTGGACTGCGCCTTCCTGCGCCGCGAGGCCGCCGATGCGCTCGCCGAGGCGGCCGCCTGGCTGGCTCGCCACTGCCCGGGCATGACGCTGGTGGTGCTGGATGCGCTGCGACCGCAGCGGGTGCAGGAAGCGCTGTGGGCCGAACTGGAGGGCACGCCGCTCACCAGGTACCTGGCCCACCCGGCGCGGCGCTCGATCCATTCATTCGGCATGGCCGTCGACGTGACCCTGCTGGACGATCAGGGCCGCGAACTCGACATGGGCACCGGTTTCGACGAAATGACGCCGGCCTCGCACCCCGAGTTCGAGGCCGAGCAGCTCGCCGCGGGCGGCCTCACCCCGGACCAGCTGCGCCATCGCGGCTGGCTGCGCGCGGCGATGCGCCATGCCGGCTTCCAGACCATCACGACCGAGTGGTGGCACTTCGACTTCGGCGACCGCGAGCGCGTGCGCCGCG
>NZ_VOSR01000760.1:0-816 GCF_007997345.1 Mitsuaria sp. TWR114 | reverse complement strand
GACGCGGTCGACGTCGTCCTGGCTCTGGAACTTGCCCGCTGCCAGGCGCATGCCGAAGAGGCCGCCCCACAGGCTCATCCGCACGCCGGACTTGTCCTCGTCGCGATCCTTGTAGGGCACGGCGCCCGGATACAGCGGCGTCTCGAGGTCGACGCCATCGGCCTTCGCGTCGAAGGTGATGCCGGCGCTGAAGCCCTCCGAGGGCGGCGGCGGTGGCGGCGCCGGTTGGGCGCAGGCGCCGAGCGCCAGCGTGATCGCCGACAGCAGCAGCGCGCTGCGACGATGCCGGCCGGCGGGGCCGGGCGCGGCGTGGCGGTCGGAAGAGGTGGACATCGGGCGCTCCGTGGTTCGCTGAATGCGGCGCACTCTACGAACCGACGCGACGCGCGGCGCCGCCGCGGCGACGGACTGCATGACCGGCGGGACGAAGCGCAGCCTTGAAGGAAAGCCCGCATGAAGTCCACATGAGGTCCCCGTGAGACCCATGCGAGGCCCACGCGAGGCCCGCGTCAAGCCGCCTGAACTCAGCCGCGCCGGCGCAGCGTCCACAGCGCCGCGGCGATGAGTCCGACGCCCGCCAGCTGCGCCGGCCCCAGCGCGCGGCCGTAGACGAGCCAGTCGACCAGCACCGCCGTGCCCGGATAGACGAACTGCAGCACCGCGATGCGGCCGGTGCCCAGGCGCGCCATGCCGGCGTAGAGCACGACGTAGGCCAGCCCGGTGTGCAGCACGCCCAGCCCCGCCAGCCACCCCCAGGCGGCGCCCCAGGCCGGCCAGCCGTGCATCAGCGGCCAGGGCAGCAGCACCAGCGCGCCG
>NZ_VOSR01000076.1:0-5502 GCF_007997345.1 Mitsuaria sp. TWR114 | reverse complement strand
CGCCGGCGCGCAGGCCGAGCCGGCGGGGCTGCTGGCGCTGACGGCGCCGTCGATGTTCGGGCGCCTGCATGTCGCGCCGCTGGCGGCCGAGTTCCTCCAGCAGTACCCGCGGATGCGGATGAAGCTGCTGCTGGTCGACCGCGTCGTGTCCTTGCTGGACGAAGCCCAGGACCTGGCGGTGCGGATCGCCCACCTGCCGGACTCGGGGCTGACGGCGGTGCCGGTGGGCGCGATGCGGCGGGTGATCGTGGCGTCGCCGGACTACCTCGCGCGGGCCGGCGAGCCGCGGTCGCCGCGCGAGCTGGTGGGGCATCGCATCGTGGCCGGCTACTTCGACGGCCAGGGCATGACGCCCTGGCGCTTCCGCGAGGGATCGCAGGCGCTGACCCCGACGCTGATGGTCAACGACAGCGCGGCCGGCATCGCAGCGGCCGAGGCCGGCGTGGGACTGGCGCGCTGCCAGGTCTACCAGGCGGCGGAGGCGGTGCGGGCGGGGCGGCTGCGCATCGTGCTGGCGGACCACGAGATCCCCGCCGCGCCGGTGCACCTGGTGCATGCCGCCGGCCGGCGCGTGCCGGCGCCGCTGCGGCTGTTGATCGACCACATGGCCGCGCGGCTGCGCGACCAGCCGGTGCTGGCCGGTGAAGCTTTCCTGCGCTGAGGCGCCACCATGAACAAGGGGCCCGTCGGGCCCCTGGATCGTTCGGTGACGCCACGGCGCCGCGGCGGCGCCGTCGATCAGCCCTTCGCCGTCGCCTTCTTGGCCGCGACCTTCTTGGCGGCCGGCTTGGCGCCGGTCTTGGCGGCGCGCGGCTCGAACTCGAACACCACCTTGCCTTCCTTCTTGTCGTAGCTCAGGAAGGCCTTGAACTTGCGGCGCGTCTTGTTGGAGACGAAGTTCTCCAGCAGGTCCGTCTTGCCAGTGGTCAGGAGCTTGGTGACCTGCTCCGGCTCGACCGGCTGCTGCAGGATGATCTTGCCGCTCTTGAAGTCGCAGGTGACCTTGTCGCCGACCGCGTGCTCGCAGACGTAGTTGCTGCCGAAGTCGAAGACGCGGCCGCCGCACTTGGGGCAATGGCCCAGCGAGGTCTGCCCGCTGAAGTCCACCGGCTCGCCGTTCTCCTCGGCCTTCTTCGCGTCCTCGCCGAAGTCGAACTCCAGCTTCCAGTTGTCGATCTCGGCGTCGAAGACCAGCGCCAGCTCGGCCGTGAAGGGCCAGCCCGCCTTGGAGCGGAAGCCCTCCAGCGGTCCGACCTTCTTGTCGCGCAGGAAGGCCTCGACCTCGTGCAGCTCGAAGCTGCGGCCGCCCGGGATCTTGGGAATCGAGAAGCCGCAGCCCTCGCCGTCACCGCTCCGGCCGGTGCAGGTGAAGCGGCGGTAGTTCTCCTTGACCACGCCGCCGCACTTCGGGCACGGGGTCTTCAGCGTCGCGTAGTCGCCGGGGATGGTGTCGCGGTCGTACTCCTTGGCCTTGCGCACGACCTTCTCGGTCATCGCGGCGATCTCGGCCATGAAGGCTTCGCGCTTGAGCCGCCCCTTCTCCATCTCGGACAGCTGGAACTCCCAGTTGCCGGTCAGCTCGGGCTTGGTCAGTTCCTCCACGCCCAGCCCGCGCAGCAGCGTCATCAGCTGGAAGGCCTTGGCGGTGGGGATCAGCTCGCGGCCCTCGCGCAGCATGTACTTCTCGGCCAGCAGGCCTTCGATGATCGCGGCGCGCGTGGCCGGCGTGCCCAGGCCCTTCTCGGCCATGGCCTCGCGCAGCTCGTCGTCGTCGACCAGCTTGCCCGCGCCTTCCATCGCCGACAGCAGCGTCGCTTCCGTGTAGCGCGCCGGCGGCTTGGTCACCAGCGCCTTGACCTCGGTGTCCTCGGTGCGCACCACCTCGCCGGCCTTCACCGGCACCAGCATCGCGCCGCTGGTGCCCGGCTCGGCGTTCTCGTCGGTGGCCTCCTTGCCGTAGACCGCCTGCCAGCCCGGCTTGACCAGCACCTTGCCGTTGGTCTGGAAGGCATAGGACTTGGCCGCCGTCTTCACCGTCGAGATGCGGGTCGTGACCTGGAACTCGGCCGGCGGGAAGAACACCGCCAGGAAGCGCTTGACGACCATGTCGTAGAGCTTGGCCTCGGCTTCGGTCAGGCTGCGCGGGGGCTGCAGCGTCGGGATGATGGCGAAGTGGTCCGACACCTTGGCGTTGTCGAAGACCTTCTTCGTCGGCTTGATGTAGCCCTTGTCCAGCGCCGTGCGCGCATGCGGCGCGAGCGCCTGCAGCGGGCCGGGCAGGTCCTCGCTGGCGATCATCTCGGCGGTCTGCTTCGCCACGCCCAGGTAGTCCTCCGGCAGGTAGCGCGAGTCCGTCCGCGGATAGGTCAACACCTTGTGCTTCTCATACAGCGCCTGCGCCAGGCCCAGCGTCGTCTTGGCCGAGAAGCCGAAGCGCGAGTTGGCCTCGCGCTGCAGCGTGGTCAGGTCGTACAGGCCCGGGCTGGCGGTGGTGCTGGGCTTGGACTCCTCGGTCACCGTGGCGGGCTGGCCCTTGGCGGCGGCCGCGATGGCATCGGCCTCGGCCTGCGTCCAGACGCGGTCGGCGCGCTGTTCGGGGTCCTCGGCGTTCTTCTTGAACGCGGGGTCGAACCACTTGCCCTCGTACTGGCCGGCCTCGGCGTCGAACGTGCCGCGGATCTCCCAGTAATCGCGGTAGACGTGCTTGCGGATCTTCTCCTCGCGCTCCACGACGATGGACAGCGTCGGCGTCTGCACGCGGCCCACGGTGGTCAGGAAGAAGCCGCCATCGCGCGAGTTGAACGCCGTCATCGCGCGCGTGCCGTTGATGCCCACCAGCCAATCGGCCTCGGAACGGCAGCGCGCGGCGTCGGCCAACGGCAGCATCTGCTGGTCGGTGCGCAGGCGCTCGAAGCCCTCGCGGATCGCCTGCGGCGTCATCGACTGCAGCCACAGCCGGCTCACCGGCTTGGTCACCTGCGCCTTGGCGGTGCCGGCGTACTGGACGATCAGGCGGAAGATCAGTTCCCCTTCGCGCCCCGCGTCACAGGCGTTGATCAGCGAAGTCACGTCCTTGCGCTTGATCAGCTTGACCAGCGCGTTGAGCCGGCCCTTGCTCTTGTCGATCGGGTTCAGGTCGAAGTGGGGCGGGATCACCGGCAGATGGGCGAAGCTCCACTTGCCGCGCTTGACGTCGAATTCCTCCGGCGCCTTGATCTCCACCAGGTGGCCGACGGCCGAGCTGACGACGTACTCGTCGTTCTCGAAATACTCGTCGTGCTTCTCGAACTTGCCCGACAGCGGGGTCAGCGCCTTGACGATGTCCTGCGCCACCGACGGCTTCTCCGCGATCACCAATGCCTTGCTCATGCGCTTGTTTCTTTCGTCTTCGTTCAGGCGTCCGAAATCCTCGTGAACGCCTGCCTACAATCCGGCCTCGCGCGCGCCCACGCACCTACGTACGTGTGTGCACGCGCGCGCACCCATGAATTCAATGTACCGGACTCGCTCCATGCCGCAACAGCGTCCCGATTCGCAGCTCCCGCCCACCGCTCCGGAGACCGGCGCCGCCGCCGTCCCGGCCGACAAGGCCAGCAAGGGCAAGAAGGCCAGGAAGGCGGAGAAGGCGGAGAAGGCCGGCAAGGGGAAGAAGGCTGACAAGGCGGACAAGTCCGGGAAGGCCGGCAAGCCGGGCAAGCGCAGCGCCCGGATCGAGGTCCGGGCGTCCGGCGTGCATGGCCGCGGCGTCTACGCGGTCGAGCCGCTGAAGGCGGGCGAGAAGCTCATCGAATACAAGGGCGAGCGCATCGACTGGGACGAGGCGCTGCGCCGCCATCCCCACGATCCGTCGCAGCCGGACCATACCTTCTACTTCCACCTCGAGACCGGTGGGGTCATCGACGCCGCGTCGACGGCAACCGCGCGCGCTGGATCAACCACGCCTGCACCCCCAACTGCGAAGCGCGGGAGAAGAAGGGCCGGGTGTTCATCCACGCATTGACGGACATTTACCCGGGCGAGGAACTGTTCTACGACTATGGTCTGGTGATCGAGGAACGCTATACGCCCAAGCTGAAGAAGCGTTTCGAGTGCCGCTGCGGCACGCCGGGCTGTCGCGGCACGATGCTCGCGCCCAAGGGGCGCTGAGGGCGGATCGGTCCGCCGGCCGGGACGGCGACTAGCGGGCGCCGAACGGGCGGCGGGGGGACCCTGTCAGGTCCTACAGCCACCGATTCGTGGTGCCGCTCCCCCGGAAGGGGGGCGTCTCCCTCTAGACTCCGCCCATCCACGACCACCGGACCGACCGGCCCGGGAAGACCAAGACGGGAATCGCAGGATCACATTCGCGGCGATGCAAGAACATCAGAACTGGGGCGCCGAAGCCCTTTGGCAAGACCTGGAGCCGCTGCTGCCGGGGCTCAGCATCGAGGTGCTGGCGCGGGTCGAATCGACCAACGCCACCCTGGTCGAGCGCGTGCGGCGCGATGAAGGCGCCGCGGCCAGCGGCGGCGGTGGTGGCGGCCGGGCGGGCGATCGTCCCTACGGACGCCGCCAGCACGACCTGCATCCCTGCCTGCTGATCGCCGAGCACCAGACCCACGGCCGCGGTCGCCAGGGCCGCAGCTGGCACAGCACGGCCGGCGCGTCGCTGACCTTCTCGCTGTCGCTGCCGCTGGAGATCGCGGACTGGTCGGGTCTGTCCCTGGTGGTCGGCGCGGCCATCGCCGAGGCGCTCGATCCCGATGGCCGCCGGCTCGGCCTGAAGTGGCCCAACGACCTGTGGCTGGACGAGCGCAAGCTCGGCGGCATCCTGATCGAGACCGTGCCCGCCGGGTCGTCGCGCATGGCGGTGATCGGCGTGGGGCTGAATGTGTCGGACCGCGCCAAGGTGGCCGAGTCGCAGCTCAACACCGGCTTCGCCTGCCTGCAGGAACTGCTGCCCGACATCACCCCGCCGCAGGCGCTGGCGCGGCTGGCGCCGGTGCTGGTGAAGGCGCTGGCGGCCTTCCCGCGCGAGGGCTTCGGCGCCTGGCGCGAGCGCTTCGCGGCGCGCGACCTGCTGCAGGGCAAGGCGATCACCGCCGGGGCGCTCGAAGGCACCGGGGCCGGCGTGAACGAACGCGGTGAACTGCTGATCGACACCGCCCAGGGCCGCCAGACGGTCAGCGGCGGCGAGGTGAGCGTGCGACTCGGCGGCGCGTCCGCCGGCGCGCAGGGGTAAGCCGCGATGCTGCGCGCCGCGGTCGTCCTGTTGTTCGTCGCCAATGTGCTGGTGTTCGCGTGGAACAAGGGCTGGGTCGGGGGCGCGGCCGCCACCGCGCCGCGGCTGGAGCAGCAGGTCAATCCGCAGCGCCTGTCGCTGCTCAACCAGCAGGCGGTGACGCAGCTGGCCACGCGCACCTGCGTCGAACTCGGACCGCTGATCGGCGACGAGCTGCTCAAGCGCGCGAATGCGACGCTGGCCTCGGCCGGCGTGCCTGGCGCCGCGATCGAGTCGCGCGT
>NZ_VOSR01000759.1:0-1759 GCF_007997345.1 Mitsuaria sp. TWR114 | reverse complement strand
GGCCCTGGCCCTGGCCCTGACCTTGGCCCTGGTGCCCCACCTGCTGCAAGGGCGGTGCAGGCTGGGCGGGGAAGACGGGCAACAGCGCGATGGCCTGCTGCTGCAGGTGCTGCGCCTGCTGGAGGGGCGCCACCTGGGGCACACCGATCGGCGCCTGCGGCACCGGCACCGGCACCTGGACCGGCACCTGCGCGGGCTGCGCGTTGACCGGGACCACCGCTTGCGGCGGCACGCGCGGCGTGAGGCTGGTGTTGCGCCGGGCGGCCCGGTCGAAACGGGTCTGCGCGAAGGCCTCCCAGTCGTTCTTGGGTTGCCATCCGTCCAGCGCGGAGTAGCCGCGCATCTCGAAGAGCGCCAGGTCGCCATCCATCCCCATCGCACCCATGCCATACCGGAATTTCTTGTTCTCGCCGGACAGCGCGCTGTGGGGCGTGTATCCGGGCGGCGGCGACAACACGTCGCGGCCGGAGGCCGCCGTCGTGATGCTGCTCAGCCAGGCGCGCAGGGTCGGCCCCGCGTTGACCTTCTGCGGCACGTTCGGAGCGCCTTCGTCCAGATAGCCACGGCGGAACAGCTGGCTGTCCAGCTCCATGTCCACGACACGCGTGAGGGTGTTGGCCCTGCTGTCGACCGTACCGGCCGTCGCGGTGCCGTAGAGGATCAGCTTCAGTTGGTCCCGCTCCCCCTGGGTCAGCGAGCGGAACATGCTGCGGAAATCGGTTCGCGCCATCAGCCGGAATGACGCCTTCGGTCCATCCGTGCTGTCCGGCACGGTCGTGCGGGCCCGGTCGATGTACATCACCAGCGCCAGCAGCATGCCTTTCACGTTCGGGAAGACCGCGGTCTGCGGACCCAGCGAGGTGTTGGCGCGGGCGTCGCCGATCACGTCGCGCATGTCGTCATGAATGTCGTCGTGCTCGTCGCCCGCCTCGAGGTGCTCGTCGATCATGCGGGACAGGTCGCCCAGCGCCACCCCTTCCGTCGACTGCACCGCGGCCTCGAACGCCGGATCGTCTACCCTCATCCAGATGCCGTCCTGGGTGAAACCGTCGGCGATGCCGACGGAGAACTCTCCCCGAGGCGCCGCTCCGGCGCGCTGCTCGAGCGTGTCCGCCAAGGCCTTTGCCCCCGTGATCGCCTGGGCGAGCGCGGGCCAGTTGTCATAGGGCTGGGTCACGAATTCCAGGTTGTGGCCCGAATCGGCCTCCAGGCGGAACGCGCTGTTGCCGTTGCCGTAGGCGACGTCCTTGCGATCGAGCGCCTCGGGCGTGGCCGGGTCGTCGGCGGCCGCGTTCGGGTCCTTGATGAAGGTATTGCCGCTCTCGAACTCGAAGCCCATCTTGCGCTGCGCGACCCCACCGGTGGCCAGCACCGCGAGCGGCGTCGTGCCGCCGGCACGGCCCGCCGCCTGAAGCGTCGGGGTGATTGGTCCGCGCCGGGCCGCGCGCCCGAAAACAGCCTCGATCGTGCGGCGCTGCAGCTGCATGCGCGGCGTGGCCTCGATCGTGGCCTGCCAGCCACTGGCGCGCGGCGCCGCGTCACGGGGGCCGGTCGAGGCGAACCCCGCCGACCGCGGGGCGGTCGCGCGCTGAGCCGGCGCGGCCTCGGTCCGTTCTTCGGCCTGTTCGATCGAGCGCTTCATCGAGGCATCTCCCGCTGCGGGTCGGGTGACCGCGATGGGAAGCTATCGCACCGCCCGCGGCAACGCCATCGGCAGAATGCTGAGTCGCAGCCCGCCCCGCGGTCGGCGGGGTTCGCC
>NZ_VOSR01000758.1:0-1876 GCF_007997345.1 Mitsuaria sp. TWR114 | reverse complement strand
GTCCAGCCGCGCGCCGTCGAAGACGCCGACCTTGTCGCCCAGCACGCGGATCGTGCCGCCGACCCCGCCGCCTCCGGCGCGCTGGCGTCGAGTCGCCCCTCGACCCGCGCGACGCCGGTGGCCGGGTCGGCGATCAACTCGATCACGCCGCGGTCCTGGCGCACCGTCCTGGCCTGCACGACGCCCGACGCGTTGACGACCGACTCGGCCAGCCCGTCCAGCCCCTTGGCGGTGAGCACGACATGGCCCCCCATCGGCGACGATCAGCCCGCCGTTGGCGGCCAGCGCCCTGGGCCGCGCCGCGGCTGATGGTGTAGCCCCAGCGGCCGGCCATCGGCCAGCGTCAGCGAGACCGCGGACGCGCCCGCGAGCAGCACGCTGCCGCCGTCCGCGTTCAGCGTGCCCGCGTTCTCGACCTTGGCGGCGATCAGCGCCAGCTTGCCGCCGGCGCCCGCCTGGATCGTGCCGCGGTTGACGACGCTCGCGGCGCTGTCGCCGGAGAACGCATGACGCCCGGCCTCGAAGTCCGCGTTGCTCAGCTGCAGCGTGCTGGCGACCAGGCTGCCGACGTCGACCCGCGCGCCGCGGCCGAACAGCACGCCGTTCGGATTGAGCAGGAACACGGTGCCGTTGGCGCTGAGCTCGCCCAGGATGCTGCTGGGTTCACGACCGGTGACGCGGTTCAGCGCGATCGCGCCGGGGCCGGGCTGGATGAAGCGGACCGATTCGCCGGCGGCGATGCCGAAGCTGGTCCAGTCGATCGCCAGCCGGGGCGATTGCTGCGTGATGGTGGTGGTGCCGTTGCCCTGGACGATGCGGCCGTTGCCCGCGGTCACCTGGCCGCCGCCCGGCGCGGCCGCCGCGGACGGCGCCAGGGCCGCGCCCGCCAGCAGGATCGCCGCGGCGCAGGCCACCGGCAACGGGGCTGGCAGCGGAGCCGGCGGGGCACTTCGATGCGGAACGCGCGGAACGTGCTTGTTCATGGGCGGGCCTGCAGACGTGACGTCGCATTCTTACGCAAGTGCGGCGGAATCAGCCATCCAGGGCCTGCCGCACCAGGTCCGCCTGCTGCTCGCGGTGCAACACGGCCGACGCGGTCGCCCCCGCCGCGGAGGGCGCCCGCGAGACCTCGCGCAGCGTCACGCCGGCCGGCAGCAGCGCCGACAACTCGTCGCGCACGAAATGCCACGCGCCTTGGTGCCGGGTTTCCTCCTGCGCCCAGACCGCGATCTCCAGGCCCGGATAACGCCGCAGCACGGCGCCCAGTTCATCGCTCGGGAACGGGTAGAGCCGCTCGACGCGCACCAGCGCGATCTCGGCCGCCCGCTCGGGGGCGTACACCGACATCGCGTCCCGTCCGTCGCGCAACTCGTAATGCAGCTTGCCGCTGCACAGCACGACGCGCCGCACGACGGCCGGATCGGCCGCGACCTCGTCCAGCACGGGCTCGAAGCGACCGTCGGCGAGCATCCGGACCGGCGTCTGGCTGCGCGCGTCGCTCATCAAACGGGTCTTGGGCGTGAGCACGATCAGCGGCTTGCGCCGCGGCGTCATCGCCTGGTCCAGCAGCAGGTGCGCGTACTGGGCCGAGGTCGACGGGCAGGCGACGCGCAGGTTGTCCGCGCCGCACAGCTGCAGCATGCGGCCCAGGAAGGCGTTGGACTGCTCCGGCCCCGCGCCCTCGTGCCCATGCGGCAGCAGCAGCGTGAGGCCGCTGGGCAGGCCCCATTTCTCCTCGCCGCAGCTGATGTAGTGGTCCAGGAAGATCTGCGCCCCGTTGACGAAGTCGCCGAACTGCGCTTCCCACACGGTCAGCGTGTCGCGGGCCTGCACGCTGTGGCCGTACTCGAAGCCGAGCACCGCCTCCTCGGACAGC
>NZ_VOSR01000757.1:0-2555 GCF_007997345.1 Mitsuaria sp. TWR114 | reverse complement strand
CTGGCGCTGCACGGCCAGCGCCTGCTGCGCCGACGCCCGGAGATCCTTGGCACGCAGCCCGATCCGCAGGGCCTGCTCGGTCTGCGCCAGGCGCTGTCGCGACTGGCGCTCAACGCGCAGATCCAGCTCGACCCCTCGCAGCTGGTCATCACCCACGGCTGTACCGAGGCGCTGAGCGTCGCGCTGCGCGCGGTGACGACGCCTGGCGATGCGGTCGCCGTCGAATCGCCCACCTACTACGGCCTGCTACAGCTGCTCGAAAGCCTGGGCCTGCGCGCCCTCGAGATCCCGACCAGCCCGCACACGGGGCTGTCGGTCGAGGCGCTCGAGGCCGCCGCCGCGCAGGAGCCGCGGCTGAAGGCGGTGGTGGTGGTGCCCAACCTGCAGAACCCGCTCGGCGCGGTGATGCCCGACACGGCCAAGCAGGCCCTGCTGGCGCGCTGCGAGGCCCGTGACCTGGCGCTGATCGAGGACGACACCTACGCGCTGCTGTGCGACACGCCGCAGCGCGCGATCAAGTCCTGGGACACGACCGGGCGGGTGATCTTCTGCTCCTCGCTGCACAAGACGCTGGCGCCGGGCATGCGCGTGGGCTGGATCGCCGCCGGGCGCTGGCAGCCGCGGGTGGAGATCCTCAAGTACGCGCAGAGCCGGCCGAACGAGATGCTGGGGCAGGCGATCCTCGCGGAGTTCCTGGCCGGCGGCCAGATCGACCGCCACCTGCGGGCCCTGCGCGCGAAGCTCGCCACGCAGCGCGAGCAGATGGCCGCGGCGCTGTCCGACGAGCTGCCGACCGGCACGCGCCTGTCCATGCCGCCGGGCGGCCCCAGCCTGTGGGTGGAATTGCCCGAGGGGCTGTCGTCGCTGGCGCTTTTCGACGCGGCGCTGGAGAAGGGCGTGCGGCTGGGCCCGGGGCTGATGTATTCGAACTCGGACCGCTTCGACAACTTCGTCCGCATCAACGCCGGCAATCCGATGGACGAGGCGCAGCGGCGCGCCATCGCGACGCTGGGGCAGCTCTGCGCGTCGATGCTGCGCGGGCGCTGACCGTCCTCCCGCCCGAGGGCCCGCGGCTACACTGCCGGCCCATGAGTTCCTGCATCGCATTCATCGGTGGCGGCAACATGGCCAGCGCCATCATTGGCGGCCTGCGCCGCGCCGGGCATCCGGCCGAGGACCTGCTGGTGGTCGAGCCTTTCGAGGCCCAGCGCGAGCGCCTGGCCGCCGACTTCGGCCTGCGTCCGATGGCGACCGCCGATGCCGCGCTGTCGCGCGCCCGCGCGGTGGTCTGGGCGGTCAAGCCGCAGCTGTTCCAGGAAGCCGCCGCACCGGTGGCGCCGCATGTCGGGGGCGCGCTGCAGCTGTCGGTGATGGCCGGCCTGCGCGCCGACGCGATCGCCCGCTCGGCGGTCTGCGATCCGGCGCAGGGCGGCCGGCCCATGATCTACCTGAACATCGGCGAGCCCATCACCGGACTGCATGCGAGCGCCGCCGTGACCGCGGACGATCGCGCGCTGGTCGAGCAACTGCTGCAGGCGACCGGTCGCACGCTGTGGGTCGATGCCGAGGGCGACCTCGACACCGTCACCGCGCTGTCGGGCTCGGGCCCGGCCTACTTCTTCTTCCTCGTCGAGCACATGGTCGCCGCCGCCCGGGCGCTGGGCCTGGACGAGGCCAAGGCCCGCGAGCTCGCGCTGGCGACCTGCGGCGGCGCCGCCGCGCTGGCTGTGCAGTCGGGGGAATCGCCGACCGCGCTGCGTGAGAAGGTGACCTCCAAGGGCGGCACCACGCATGCGGCGATCACCAGCCTGCAGGCGGACGGCGTCGGCGATGCGATCGAGCGCGCGGTGAAGGCCGCGCATCGGCGCGCGGGCGAGCTGGGCGACGAGTTCGGCCGCGGCTGAAGCCCCGTGCTTCACGCGCTGCGCCGACGTCCGCCGATGTCCTGATCCAGAGTTCCGTTCCGACCGATGGGGATCGCCGATCGCTGGGGCCTGCGCGCGTGGCTGCGCGCGCCGGGCTCGCTGAGCAAGCGCCTGGCCGCGACCGGCCGCCGCTACGAGGTGCTGGTGCTGCGCCAGACGGTGGCGCCGCTGCGGCCGCAGGAGCGCGCCGCGCTCGGTTTGCCGCGTCGCGGCCTGACCGTCGTGCGCGAGGTGCTGCTGCATGTCGACGGCCAGCCGCTGGTGTGGGCGCGCTCGGCGGTGCACGGCCATTCGCTGGCGGGGCCCTGGAAGGCGCTCAAGGGCCTGGGCAGCCGGCCCCTGGGCCATCTGCTCTACGACGATCCCCGCATCCATCGCAGCGAGCTGCAGCCGCGCCGCGTGACCCGCCATGGCGCGACCCACCGGCAGATGCAGCGCCAATGGCTGGCCGCGACCGGCACCGAGGCGCCCGCGCGGATGCAGTGGTCGCGCAATTCCGTCTTCACCCGGCACGGGCAGCAGCTGCGGGTGATGGAGATGTTCGTGCCCGACGTCGCGCTGCGCGACCCCGGGCCGCTGCGGCGCAAGTCGCGGCCACGGCGCTGAACGCCGCCGAGCCGCGCGCGACGC
>NZ_VOSR01000756.1:0-988 GCF_007997345.1 Mitsuaria sp. TWR114 | reverse complement strand
CCAGGTGCTGCGCGGCCTGCGCGAGCAACTGGGCATGGACGTGGTGTTCGTGTCCGAGTTCCTGGAGGGCGAGCGGGTGTTCCGCTTCGTCGACGGCGAGTCCGAGATCGGCGTGCAGGTGGGCGATTCGGCGCCGCTGGAGCAGAGCTACTGCCAGCGCATCGTCGAGGGCCGCGCGCCGCAGCTGATGACGAACGCGTCGGCGCTGGCCGAGGCGCTGCAGCTGCCGCCGACGCCGATCCCGATCGGCGCCCACCTGAGCGCGCCGGTCGTGCTGTCCGACGGCCGCATCTTCGGCACCGTGTGCTGCTTCAGCGCGCACCCGAACCCGGGCCTGCAGACCGAGGACCTGTCCCGGCTCAAGGGCTGCGCGCGCCTGGTCGCCCGCAAGGTCGAGGCGCAGGACTTCCTGGACACGATGCCGTTCGAGAACGATTGAGCAACTGGGCTCGGGGCGGCCGGGCAGGTGGCCCGGTGGGCGACTCGCTCACTTGAGCTTGTGATCCTCCCGCTTGGCCTCCTGCATCGCCTCGGGCTCGAGTTCCTCGGCGGCGCGGTTCAGGCGGATGAACAGGCCCCAGCCCGTCAGCAGCGCACCCACCGCCAGCACCATCGCCGCCGCGTGCAGCAGCAGCGTCGAGTCCGAATGCGCCGAGCGGAAGGTCGCCACCAGCGCCTCGATCGCGAGCGCGACCACGATCACCACCATGAAGCGCGACAGGAAACGCCGCACCCGCGTGGGCGCGCTGATGTGGGCGCTGCGGATCACCTCTTCCTCGGTGATCGTCTGCGCGATCTGCAGCGCCACCACGGCGGCCGCCAGCACGCCCATCGCCTCGATCACCAGCTGCGCGGCCTCGTCGTTCCAGTCCAGGTGCAGCGCCATCCAGGTTTCTTTCGCCGCGATGGCCAGCAGCAGCAAGGCCATGACGGTGAACAGCAGCGCCAGCGCGGCATGCACCACCGAGAAGCCGCGCAGCAGCAGCGG
>NZ_VOSR01000755.1:0-10248 GCF_007997345.1 Mitsuaria sp. TWR114 | reverse complement strand
GGGCGGTACGGCGGCGCCCGATGGCGCGCCGCCCGAGGGGAAACGGATCGGACCGGTCATGGCTCCTTCAATCGAGTTCGTCGACGTTGACGCGGGGCCTGCGCTGCCGCGGCACCGGAATGTCGGCCACCGACGAGGCCGAGCTGGACGGCAGGCGCGGCGAGTCCGGACGCAGCGCCAGCTCCAGGTCGACGGGCGCGTCCGGCACCGGCGTGGCCCGCACCGCCTCCTGCGCCTGCCACAGGCCCGTGATCGGCGAATCGAGCATCGCGCCCAGCGCCGCGGCCCCGACGTTGCCGATGAACTGCTGCACGGCCGGCGGCAGCTGGCTCTGCGCCATGCCCTGCCCCGCCGCGGTCAGCGCCGAGAAGAGCGTGTTGGTGAGCGAGGCCCGCGCCTGCGCCTGGTCCAGCACGCGGCTGCGGTCCGTGCCGGTGAGCACCGGCGCCCACTCCTGCGTCGCGCCGGGCGTCTGGTTGGCGAAGAGTTGCAGGCGCTGGAACCAGTCCGTCGTCTCGCCCAGCGTGTTGATCAGCGCGCTGATGGCGGCGGTTCCGGCCGCCACACGCCAGGCGTCGCCCATGTTCATGGCGCTGGATTGATCCAGCAGCACCGCGGCCGCCGCGCTTCGATCCGGCACCCACGCGCCCTTCAGCGCGTCGCCGAGGAAGTTGTTCACCACGTTCACGCCCGCGTAGGTGGCCACGGCGGCCGCCTGTGCGGCACCGGACATGCCGGCGGCCAGTTCCGGTTGCGGGCCGCCGCCCTCAGGCGCCGGCGGCTTGTTCACCTTGACCATGCTGAAGCTCGCCTGCAGGCCGTCCCGCATCGCGGCGTAGACGCCGACCTTCAGCTCGTTGGTCAGCGGCTGCAGCGCGGCCGCCCGGTCGCCCTGCTGGAACCCGTGATGCATCAGCATCAGGTTGGTGAAGGACGAGGACACCTGCATCACCGTGAACAGCCGCGAGACCTTGAGCGTGTGATCGCGCATCGTCTGCTGCTGTTCGGGCGTCTTCGCCTGCCACTGCTCGGGGGTGAGCGAGTGGTAGGCGCGCGCCGCCTCGTCGGGGTTGCGCCGCTCGCGCAGCTCCCGCACCACCTGCAGCACCACGTTGGTCATGCCGACCGTGGCCTGCAGGCCCATCACGGCCGGGGCCGGCGTGTGCCTCAGCGCGTGGCTCACCGCGCTGGCGAGCATCTCCCGCGCGAAGGTGGGCAGGCCCACCGCGACCGTCTGATGGATGGCGTGTCCCGCCACCACGCCGGCCAGGCGCGCCTCGGGCATCGGCGGAACGACGGACCCCAGCGTGCGCACCGCCTCGCGGCCCGCCACGCCGGCCAGCCGGGTGACTTCGCCGGCGATCGCGTTCGCGACGGAGCGCCAGTTGCGCTCCGGTGCGGCGGGACGGGACAGGTTGAAGGTCGGTTCGGCCCGCAGTTGCCGTCCGATGTCGGAAGGGGTGGCCGAGAGCGGGCCGCTCAAGCCGCGCGCTTCCGCCAGGACTTGGAGGCGTCGCGACGACCACTCGCGCGAGTCCGACCGGCTGTGCGAGTCGTCCAGCAACGAGCGACCCGGGCTCGTGCCGACGAGCTCCGGCAGAGGCCGGCGCTCGCGCAGTTCGTCGCCGCCGGAGGACGCCAGCGGCGCGGACGTTCGCGACGACGGCGCGTTGTGCGGCCGCTCAAGCGTCGGGGCAACGACGCCGGCCGCCGAGCCCGTCGAGCCAGCGGTACCTGCTGCACCTGCTGTACCTGAAGTACCCGCGGTCGCTGTGGCGCCCGGCACGGACGTGCCGGCCTCGGCGGGCAGGCGGAACGATTCGATGCGGTTGGATGTCGAAGGGGTGATGGATGCAGGCATGTCGGCTCCCTCCTTCAATGCGCGGCCGCGGTGTCGCGGGACGTCGATGTGGCACGGGCCAGGCGCGCGAAGTCGCGCAACCAGGCGGCGAAGCCGTCGGCGAAATCGGCGGCGCTGCGACCGTCGACCGGGCAGCGGGACATCAGGCGGGCGCGGCCGCGCTCGCGGGCCACGGCGACGCCGGCGAAGACCATCAGCGTCGTGTTGGCCTGCAGCGCGAGCCGCCGTCGCTCGAGCGTGTCGAGCGCTTCGGCGCCGAGGTCGGACACCAGCACCAGCGTGTCGGTCCCGTCTTCGCAGGCCAGGCCGATCGACACGCCGTCCAGCGTGAACGATCCGCTGCGCGCGCCGGCCAGCGCGTCCGCGGCGGGCAGGCCCGCTTGCAGCAAGGCCCCATGCACGCGCACGAGCACGCGCTCGGGCGCTTCCAGGCATGGCGCGTCGACATCGGCCGCAGCGGTCGCATCGACACCGCGGCGCTGTGCCGCATTCGCGGGCCCCGCGGCAGCTTCAGTCGTTCCGGACATGCCGGCCGTTGCCGCCGTCCCGGCCGTTGCTGCGGTTGCGGCCGCTGCTGCCGCTCCGGCCTGCGCCGTCACGCCCTCGAGCAGTGCCTGCCGCAGCTGCAGCAGCCCGGCCAGTTCAACGGCGAGCAGATCGGGATGCGCGTGCCCGGCGGCGGTGCGCAGGATCAACACCGCCTCGCCGTCGTCGTTCAACCCGAAGGCCGCGTGGGTGGCGACCAGCGCCTGCCCGGTGGCGAGCAGCAGCGCGTCGCACCAGGCCGCCTCGTCGACCGCGGCCGGACGCGCGGCGCGCGTGACGGCCAGCCAGGGCCCCGTCGGTTCGTCGTGCAGCGGATGCAGCGACAGCGGCTGCCCGGCGAGCTCGATCAGGCCCGTGGCGGCGAAGTGCCGCGCGACTTCGGGGCTGGCGCCCAGCCGCAGCGCGGCCTCGCGGCGCCAGTCGGCGATGACGCCGGTGACGTCGGCGGGCGTGCCGGCTGAAACGGTGTCGGCATGAGCGGGGATCGTCCCGTTCGCCGGAGGTGTCGTCGACGCAAGGATGGTCGTCATGGAAGCTCCCTGGCCGAGTTGTTGGGTGATGGGTTCGGCCGGCGATGACGATAGGCACACCGCGATGACGACAGCGAGACGGACGCGAAGCGGGTGGCGTCGAAGCGAACGCGCCGACGCGGTCGACCGCGGGCCCCGACCGGTCCTCGGGCGCAGTCGGCTCAGTAGCCGCGCGTCCCGACCGCCGCTTCCGCCAGCGCCGGCAGCACGTCCTTGAGCTTCTCCCGCGCGCGCACCAGGCGCGCCTTCACCGTGCCCGAGGGGCAGGCCATGATCCGCGCGATCTCCTCGCAGGATTCGCCCTGGCAGTAGGCCAGCTCCACCGTCGTGCGCTGCTCCAGCGACAAGGCGGCGAGCCCGTGACGCACCCAGTCGCGCAATTCGCGATCGGGGCCGTCGTCGAAGAACGGTTCCGCCTCGGCGAGTTCCGCCTCCGGCACCGCCGAGGCATTGATCTCCTGTCCGACCTCGCGGTCCCGCAGCGCCTTGAGCATGCAGCGATACGCGATGCCATGGGCCCAGGTCGTCACCCGCGAGTCGCCGCGGAAGTTGGCGGCGCTTTTCCAGACCACCCACAGCGCGTCGTTGACCGCCTCTTCCACCACATGCGGGCGCGAGCAGCAGCGCTGGATGAAGCGCGTCAGGCGCGGCTGGAAGTGGCGGTACAGCTGCTCGAACGCCGCGCGGTCCCCGGCGCCGGCCGCCTGCAGCCAGGCCCCGAGCAGGCCTTCCATGTCCTCGTCCCTCATGGCGCCACCTCGAAGGCCAGGACCTGCGTCACCTGTTGCGGCGAGAAGTTGTCGTCGGCCACCATCACCAGCGTGCGACTGCCGTCGGGCCGCACCGGTCCCCAGGCCATGCCTTCGAGGTCGTCGATCGGTCCCCGCGCGCCGGCGGCCTGCAGGTCGAGGATCAGCCGCTTGCGCATCGGCACGAGCGCCGCGTCGCGCAGCGAGGCCACGGCCGAGACGTCGGTGGCGCCGTCGACGCGGGCCTCGTACAGCCGCACGCGGAACTTGAAGACTCGCTCGGCGACTTCCCGGCCCGAGCGCTCCAGCACCAGCAGCGTGCCGGCCGGCGTGACCAGCACATCGCTGACGCCGTTGTCGGACCGGCGCTGACCGCCCGTCGGCGCCTCGGGGACCGGCTCGACCGGATAGGCGTACTGCCCCAGCACCCGGCCCTGCCGGTCCAGGTGGGTGAAGCGGGTCAACGCGCCCGCCTCGCGTGTCGGCGGCTCGCCGTCCTCGATCAACGGCGCCTCCATGCTGGCCCACACGGAGCCATCCTCGGCCAGCGCCAGGCCTTCCAGGCTGAGGTTGTCCCGGGCCCCGCGCGGCTCGTCGGGATGCACGCGCAGGCGCTCGGGCAGCGGCAGCTCGCCGGCGAAGCGGCCGTCCCGCTCCGACCAGCGGATGAAGGGCTGCAGGCCGCGCGGGCGGTCGCCCTCGCTGGACCAGAGCAGGCGCCCGGTCCGCGGGTCCAGCCGCAAGGCCTCGGGATCGGGGCTGTCGGGCGGCGGCTCGCCGGGCCGCGTCGGCGCGCGGACATTCGGATAGGGCTGGCCGTCCCGCTGCAACAACGGGGTGAGGCCGGTCACGCGCAGCTCCTCCAGGCCCTGCGCGTTCCAGCGGATCCTGGCGGTGTAGAAGCGCGCGGGGGCGTGCTCCGACCGGTCGTCGCTGAGCAGGTACCAGGTGTCCTCGACGGGGTCGTAGTCGAGGCCGGAGATGCCGCCGAGATGGCGCAGCAGCGGATCGGTCGCCACGCGCGGAATGACGGTCTCGCCGATGAGCCGCAGGCGCATGGGCGGCTGCGCCCAGGCCACCGTCCCCGGCGCACCTGCCGACGCTTCTGCCGCCGCACCCGTCGCCGCGTCCACCGCAACGCGTGCCGCCGCACGCGCGTCCACCGTCGAGGTCACCGGCGCGCAGCCGCCCAGCAGGAGCGCGACCGCGGTCACGGCCCCGACGAGGATCGCCGCGCCGCCGGGGCGGGTCACCGGGGAGCGCTTCACAGCTCCATCCTCACCCACAGCACCACCGTGCGCGGCGCGCCGATGAAGTAGCGCCCGATGCTGGAGGGGCTCGTCATCAGCTCGGGCGCGACGCCGGAGAGGTAGTGCTTGTTGGTGATGTTCTCCAGGTTCAGGCCGAGGGTCAGGTGATCCCACTGGTACGACCCACTCGCGCCGAGCAGCGTGTACGCCGGCATGCGCTCGTCGACGCCGCTGTTCGCCACCCGCGGATTCGCGTAGTAGCCGGCCTGGCTGGACACGTGACGGAGATTGACCCCGAGCCGCCAGGCATCGCCCGGCCGCCAGGTCGCTTCCAGGAACAGGTTGCGCGGCGCGATGCCGACCAGGTCCGCGCCGTCGCGGATGAAGCCCTTGGCCGGATAACCCTGCGCATCGACGTCGCCCAGCGCGTAGCGCGCCTTCTGGTAGGTGAAGGCGCCATACAGGCGCCAGGCCGCGCCCACGCGGGCATTGGCGCTGAGTTCGATGCCATCGATGCGGCGGCCCTGGTCCACGTTCTCCGACTGCAGCGTGCCGGCGATGTCCGCGGCGACCGTCTCCTTCGAGCGGATCGAAAAACCCTGCACGCTCAGCGCGTAGCCGTCGCCCTTGTGGCGCAGGCCCAGGTCGAAGGCCTTGGCGGTGTCCATGTCCTGCGGCCGCAGCGCCGCCGCCATCGTGGTGGCCGCGCCGCCCTCGAGCGTCGCGTCGGTCATCGTGGCCGCGTTCTTGGCGTAACCCGCGAACAGCTCGGTGTTCGCGCCCAGCGGCACCAGCGCGCCCAGCTTGGGCAGCACGCCGGAGTTCACCCGCGCCTGGTTGACGAAATCCAGCTTGCCGGTGCGCGAGTCCTGGATCGGCGCGCGGTAGTCGACCCGGTTGTCGAGGTAGGTGACGCCGTAGTCCAGCTTGAGCCCGCCTTCCAGCAGGCTGCTGCGGTTGGCCAGGTAGACCATGGTGGAGCGGTTCTTCCAGTGCTTGTCCTCGCTGATCGCGACCGGCGTGTCGGCAAGGGCCGGCCCGGCGGCCTCGTCGAGGACCGGATACCAGCGCCGCACCTGACCGCGCTCGTAGCTCTCGTACCAGGCGCCGGCGCGCCAGTCGAGCAGGTCGCCATGCCGCGCGCCCACTTCCACCAAGGCGCCGTTGCGCGACAGGTCGTAGTCGTTGGCGCGGAAGTACAGGCTGCGGGCCGAGCCATCGAGCCCCGGATAGCCGCCGTTGCCCAGGCCCGTCTCCTTGCCGGTCCCGTCCTGCCCGTGGTGATAGGCCTTGGCCGAGACCTTCAAGCCGCCCAGCGTGGTGTTCAGGCTGAGGTAGCTCAGCCGGTCCTCGCGCGGGTTGCCCTTGAGGCCGCGGTAGTTGCGGTCGACGCCGGGCACGCCGGTCCAGTGGTCGGTGTAGCCGTCCTGCTTGGGATCGGTCTGGAACTGCCTGAGCGTGACGATGTTGCTGGCGCTCGTCTCTTTGCGCTCGTTGAAGCTGGAGTAGAGCTTCAGCGTGGTGTCCTGGCCCAGGCGCCAGGCCAGCTTCAGGTCGGCATGGTCGCGGGTGTCGTGGCCGGAGGGATCGTCGACGTAGGAGACCTGCCACTGCTGCCGAGACACGCTCAGGTAGGCGGTGAGTCCGGGCGCCAGTTCGCCGCTGTCCACGCGGGCATAGAGCCGGCCGAGCTCGGCGCTGCCCGCGGCGGCTTCCACGCGCAGGCCGAAGGCACGGCCGGGATCCTGGGTCAGGTAATCGATGTGGCCGGCCAGCGCCTGGTGGGACGGCGCGCCGACGATGCCGGCCGACTGCGACACATCGATCGCCGCCAGGTTGCTGCTGTCGAAGAAGCGCGTGGGCACCGAGCCGCCGCCCAGCGTCGTGCGGCCGTTGGGGATGCCGTCGATCGAGAAGCCGATGCTGTCCTTGCCGAAGCCGCGCATGCTGATCGTGCTCTCGAAGCCGTCGCCGCCGAAGGCGTTGGACGAGCCGACCTGGATGCCGGACACGCGCTCCAGCAGCTTGTCGGCCGAGACGCCGGTCGGGTAGTGCTCCAGGTCGGCCGCGGTGATCTTCACGTTGGCGCGCGACTGGCGCAGGCCGATGGACTCGCCGGTCACCGTCACCTGGCCCAGCGACTGCGAGCGGGCGGGCACCGGCGCGGGCGAAGGCGCGATCGAAGGCGCGGTATCGCCGGCGGCTTCGCTGGCGGGCCGGGCCGGCGCGGAGGCCTCTTGGGCCAGGACCGGGGCGTGGGCGGCGACGAGCAGGGCCGCCAGGGGCAGCGGTGCGAACGGAAGGCGGGCGAGAGAGCGCATGGTGGAGGAGCTTTCAGCGGAAGGACCGGGAACGGGGTGGAGGGGTACTGCGCGGATCGGGCCGGATGATCATCCACTGGTACGTACCACGTCAATCTGGTCACAGCATGTTTTCCGCAGAACTTCGGGTTTTCCTTCGGAAGCAACAGCTGTCACAGCCTCGTAAAACGGCCATGCGATGCGGACTGGGAGCAACCCTGTTGACCATCTGGTACGTACCATGAGAGCATTGCCGGACATGAGCAAACGACCCGCCGAGGCCTCCGCGCCCCCTCCCCGCTACCGCCAGGTCGCCGACGCGCTGCGCGCCGCCATCGACGACGGGCGCCTCGCCGACAACGAGGCCCTGCCCTCCGAGCGCGAGCTCACCGAGCAGCACCAGGTCAGCCGCGACACCATCCGCAAGGCGGTGCGGCTGCTGGAGGACCACGGACTGGTCTACAGCGACCACGGCCGCGGCACCTTCGTCGCGCCGGCGCTGGTGCGCCGCATGTCGCGCTACATCGACGGCTTCTCCGAGGACACGCGCCAGCGCGGCGGCCTGCCCAGCCAGCGCATCCTCAACCTCGAGTTCAGCCCGGCCACCATGGCCATCGCCCAGCTGCTGCAGCTCGAGTCCGGCCACCCGCTCACCCGCGTGCGGCGCGTGCGCCTGACCAACGGCGTGCCGGTCGGCCTGCACGACGCCTACTTCCCGCTGCCGCCGGGCGTGAAGCTCGAGCTGCAGGAGGTGGAACGTGCCCGCTCGCTGTACCAGCTGCTGATGGAACGCGCCGGCTTTGCGCCGGTGGAAGCGGTGGAGAACCTGTTCGCCGCCAGCGCCGACGCGGAGGAAGCGCGGCTGCTCGGCGTGCCGGAAGGCGCGCCGCTGCTGGTCTGCGAGCGCATCACGCTGTCCGAGCGGCGCGAGCCGATCGAGTACTGCCTCATGAAGTACGTGTCCAGCTACCGGTACAGCGCGCGGATCACGCAGTCCAGCCGGCTCGTCTGAGCGCGCCGGCCGCCCCCTCCCGGCACCGCCGTCGATGCGCCCCGCCCTCTGCTTCCTCCTGCGTCAGCTCCTGTGGCTGCTGGCGGCCGTGGCCGTGCTCTACGGCCTGAAGGCCGCAGGCGAGCGGCTGCTGCCGCGCGCCCAGGCCGGCCACGCGGTGCGCGCCGTGCTCTTCATCAACGGCACGCTGGGCGACAAGTCCTTCTTCGACGGCGCGGCCAAGGGCATGCGCGAAGCGGCGCGGCAGTTACCGGTCACGGTCAAGATCGTGGAGGGAGGCACCGACCCGACGCGCTGGCTGCCGGCTCTGACCGCGCTGGCCGACAGCGGCGACTACGACCTGATCGTCACCGGCACCTACACGATGGCGCCCTATGTCGAGCAGCTGGCGCGGGCCTATCCGGAACGTCGCTTCGTGCTCTACGACGCCGCCGTGGACGCCGGCCGCTGCGCCTGCCGCAACGTGCGCTCGCTGCTGTTCCGCCAGAACGAGGGCGCCTACCTGGCCGGCTGGCTGGCCGCGCGGCTCGACCGGGCCGGCCTGCCGGGCGTCGCGCCCGGCGGCGGCCTGGGGGTGATGGGCGGCATGCAGTTCCCGGTCGTCGACGACTTCATCGTGGGTTTTCGCGCCGGCGCCAAGGCCGCGGATCCGGACCTGCCGGTCGCGACCCAGTACGCCAACTCCTTCTCCGATCCGGCGCTGGGCAAGGAGATCGCCAAGACGCTGTTCGGCCGCGGCGCCGGCATCGTGTTCCATGTGGCGGGCGCCAGCGGCCAGGGCGTCAACGAGGCCGCGCTGGAAACCGGCCGCTACGCCATCGGCGTGGACGTGGACCAGTACGCGCTCTACCGCCCGCGCCAGCCGGCGCTGGCGGCGCGCATCCTCACCTCGGTGGTCAAGAACGTCGACGTCGCGGTGCTGGAGGCGCTGCGCGTGTCCCTGCGGGAGCCCGCGGCGCCGGGCGGTGTCGTGTCGCTGGGCCTGGCGGAGCGCGGCGTGAGCCTCGCGCCCCGCGCAGGCCTGCTGGCGCAGTGGCCGCCCGCGCTCTGGCAGGAACTCGAGCAGGTGCGGGCGGAGATCGTTGCCGGCCAGCGCCGCGTGCCGAGCGCCTTCTCGGCGAGGACGCCCGGATGAGCGCCGCGATGAACACGCCGTTGAACATCGCAGCGAGCGCCGCAACGAGCCCCACAACGAGCGCCGCGATGAACACCGCGATGAGCGCCTCATCGGGCACCCCGCCCAGCAGCGCGCCGATCGGCGCCACCCCGCCCGGGCGGCTGTCGCTGCACGGCGTCTCCAAGCGCTACCCGACCGGCACGCTGGCGGTGGACCAGGTCAGCCTGTCCATCGCGCCGGGCGAGGTGCATGCCATCGTCGGCGAGAACGGCGCCGGCAAGTCCACCGTCATGAAGATGCTCTACGGGCTGGAGCAGCCCAGCGCCGGGGAGATCCACTTGGATGGCCGGCCGGTGCGCTGGCGCACGCCGCGCGAGGCGATCGCCGCCGGCATGGGCCTGGTGCCGCAGCATGTGACGCTGGTGCCCTCCTTCACCGTCGCCGAGAACGTCGTGCTCGGCCAGGAGCCGCGCCGCGGTCCGCTGCTCGACACCCGCGTCGCGATCGAGCAGGTCGCCGAGACGGCGCGCCGCTTCGGCCTGCCGCTGGATCCGCGCACGCCGGTGTCGCGGCTCTCGCTGGGCGAGCAGCAGGCGGTGGGGCTGCTCAAGGCGCTGCACCAGGGCGCCCGCATCCTGATGCTGGACGAGCCGACGGCGGTGCTGGCGCCGCAGCAGGCCGCGGCCTTGATGACCGCGCTGCGGCGCTACGCCGACCACGGCCTGGCGGTGATCCTGATCACGCACCGGATCGCGGAGATCCGCGAGGTCTCGGACCGCTTCACCGTGCTGCGCGGCGGCCGCGTGGCCGGCAGCGCCGCGACGCGGGACGTCGGCGAGGCGGAGATCGCCGCGATGGTGGTGGGACGCGCCGTCGCGCCGCG
>NZ_VOSR01000754.1:0-8536 GCF_007997345.1 Mitsuaria sp. TWR114 | reverse complement strand
CGAGCCCGTCGAGCCAGCGGTACCTGCTGCACCTGCTGTACCTGAAGTACCCGCGGTCGCTGTGGCGCCCGGCACGGACGTGCCGGCCTCGGCGGGCAGGCGGAACGATTCGATGCGGTTGGATGTCGAAGGGGTGATGGATGCAGGCATGTCGGCTCCCTCCTTCAATGCGCGGCCGCGGTGTCGCGGGACGTCGATGTGGCACGGGCCAGGCGCGCGAAGTCGCGCAACCAGGCGGCGAAGCCGTCGGCGAAATCGGCGGCGCTGCGACCGTCGACCGGGCAGCGGGACATCAGGCGGGCGCGCGCGCGTCGCGGGCCACGGCGACGCCGGCGAAGACCATCAGCGTCGTGTTGGCCTGCAGCGCGAGCCGCCGTCGCTCGAGCGTGTCGAGCGCTTCGGCGCCGAGGTCGGACACCAGCACCAGCGTGTCGGTCCCGTCTTCGCAGGCCAGGCCGATCGACACGCCGTCCAGCGTGAACGATCCGCTGCGCGCGCCGGCCAGCGCGTCCGCGGCGGGCAGGCCCGCTTGCAGCAAGGCCCCATGCACGCGCACGAGCACGCGCTCGGGCGCTTCCAGGCATGGCGCGTCGACATCGGCCGCAGCGGTCGCATCGACACCGCGGCGCTGTGCCGCATTCGCGGGCCCCGCGGCAGCTTCAGTCGTTCCGGACATGCCGGCCGTTGCCGCCGTCCCGGCCGTTGCTGCGGTTGCGGCCGCTGCTGCCGCTCCGGCCTGCGCCGTCACGCCCTCGAGCAGTGCCTGCCGCAGCTGCAGCAGCCCGGCCAGTTCAACGGCGAGCAGATCGGGATGCGCGTGCCCGGCGGCGGTGCGCAGGATCAACACCGCCTCGCCGTCGTCGTTCAACCCGAAGGCCTCGTGGGTGGCGACCAGCGCCTGCCCGGTGGCGAGCAGCAGCGCGTCGCACCAGGCCGCCTCGTCGACCGCGGCCGGACGCGCGGCGCGCGTGACGGCCAGCCAGGGCCCCGTCGGTTCGTCGTGCAGCGGATGCAGCGACAGCGGCTGCCCGGCGAGCTCGATCAGGCCCGTGGCGGCGAAGTGCCGCGCGACTTCGGGGCTGGCGCCCAGCCGCAGCGCGGCCTCGCGGCGCCAGTCGGCGATGACGCCGGTGACGTCGGCGGGCGTGCCGGCTGAAACGGTGTCGGCATGAGCGGGGATCGTCCCGTTCGCCGGAGGTGTCGTCGACGCAAGGATGGTCGTCATGGAAGCTCCCTGGCCGAGTTGTTGGGTGATGGGTTCGGCCGGCGATGACGATAGGCACACCGCGATGACGACAGCGAGACGGACGCGAAGCGGGTGGCGTCGAAGCGAACGCGCCGACGCGGTCGACCGCGGGCCCCGACCGGTCCTCGGGCGCAGTCGGCTCAGTAGCCGCGCGTCCCGACCGCCGCTTCCGCCAGCGCCGGCAGCACGTCCTTGAGCTTCTCCCGCGCGCGCACCAGGCGCGCCTTCACCGTGCCCGAGGGGCAGGCCATGATCCGCGCGATCTCCTCGCAGGATTCGCCCTGGCAGTAGGCCAGCTCCACCGTCGTGCGCTGCTCCAGCGACAAGGCGGCGAGCCCGTGACGCACCCAGTCGCGCAATTCGCGATCGGGGCCGTCGTCGAAGAACGGTTCCGCCTCGGCGAGTTCCGCCTCCGGCACCGCCGAGGCATTGATCTCCTGTCCGACCTCGCGGTCCCGCAGCGCCTTGAGCATGCAGCGATACGCGATGCCATGGGCCCAGGTCGTCACCCGCGAGTCGCCGCGGAAGTTGGCGGCGCTTTTCCAGACCACCCACAGCGCGTCGTTGACCGCCTCTTCCACCACATGCGGGCGCGAGCAGCAGCGCTGGATGAAGCGCGTCAGGCGCGGCTGGAAGTGGCGGTACAGCTGCTCGAACGCCGCGCGGTCCCCGGCGCCGGCCGCCTGCAGCCAGGCCCCGAGCAGGCCTTCCATGTCCTCGTCCCTCATGGCGCCACCTCGAAGGCCAGGACCTGCGTCACCTGTTGCGGCGAGAAGTTGTCGTCGGCCACCATCACCAGCGTGCGACTGCCGTCGGGCCGCACCGGTCCCCAGGCCATGCCTTCGAGGTCGTCGATCGGTCCCCGCGCGCCGGCGGCCTGCAGGTCGAGGATCAGCCGCTTGCGCATCGGCACGAGCGCCGCGTCGCGCAGCGAGGCCACGGCCGAGACGTCGGTGGCGCCGTCGACGCGGGCCTCGTACAGCCGCACGCGGAACTTGAAGACTCGCTCGGCGACTTCCCGGCCCGAGCGCTCCAGCACCAGCAGCGTGCCGGCCGGCGTGACCAGCACATCGCTGACGCCGTTGTCGGACCGGCGCTGACCGCCCGTCGGCGCCTCGGGGACCGGCTCGACCGGATAGGCGTACTGCCCCAGCACCCGGCCCTGCCGGTCCAGGTGGGTGAAGCGGGTCAACGCGCCCGCCTCGCGTGTCGGCGGCTCGCCGTCCTCGATCAACGGCGCCTCCATGCTGGCCCACACGGAGCCATCCTCGGCCAGCGCCAGGCCTTCCAGGCTGAGGTTGTCCCGGGCCCCGCGCGGCTCGTCGGGATGCACGCGCAGGCGCTCGGGCAGCGGCAGCTCGCCGGCGAAGCGGCCGTCCCGCTCCGACCAGCGGATGAAGGGCTGCAGGCCGCGCGGGCGGTCGCCCTCGCTGGACCAGAGCAGGCGCCCGGTCCGCGGGTCCAGCCGCAAGGCCTCGGGATCGGGGCTGTCGGGCGGCGGCTCGCCGGGCCGCGTCGGCGCGCGGACATTCGGATAGGGCTGGCCGTCCCGCTGCAACAACGGGGTGAGGCCGGTCACGCGCAGCTCCTCCAGGCCCTGCGCGTTCCAGCGGATCCTGGCGGTGTAGAAGCGCGCGGGGGCGTGCTCCGACCGGTCGTCGCTGAGCAGGTACCAGGTGTCCTCGACGGGGTCGTAGTCGAGGCCGGAGATGCCGCCGAGATGGCGCAGCAGCGGATCGGTCGCCACGCGCGGAATGACGGTCTCGCCGATGAGCCGCAGGCGCATGGGCGGCTGCGCCCAGGCCACCGTCCCCGGCGCACCTGCCGACGCTTCTGCCGCCGCACCCGTCGCCGCGTCCACCGCAACGCGTGCCGCCGCACGCGCGTCCACCGTCGAGGTCACCGGCGCGCAGCCGCCCAGCAGGAGCGCGACCGCGGTCACGGCCCCGACGAGGATCGCCGCGCCGCCGGGGCGGGTCACCGGGGAGCGCTTCACAGCTCCATCCTCACCCACAGCACCACCGTGCGCGGCGCGCCGATGAAGTAGCGCCCGATGCTGGAGGGGCTCGTCATCAGCTCGGGCGCGACGCCGGAGAGGTAGTGCTTGTTGGTGATGTTCTCCAGGTTCAGGCCGAGGGTCAGGTGATCCCACTGGTACGACCCACTCGCGCCGAGCAGCGTGTACGCCGGCATGCGCTCGTCGACGCCGCTGTTCGCCACCCGCGGATTCGCGTAGTAGCCGGCCTGGCTGGACACGTGACGGAGATTGACCCCGAGCCGCCAGGCATCGCCCGGCCGCCAGGTCGCTTCCAGGAACAGGTTGCGCGGCGCGATGCCGACCAGGTCCGCGCCGTCGCGGATGAAGCCCTTGGCCGGATAACCCTGCGCATCGACGTCGCCCAGCGCGTAGCGCGCCTTCTGGTAGGTGAAGGCGCCATACAGGCGCCAGGCCGCGCCCACGCGGGCATTGGCGCTGAGTTCGATGCCATCGATGCGGCGGCCCTGGTCCACGTTCTCCGACTGCAGCGTGCCGGCGATGTCCGCGGCGACCGTCTCCTTCGAGCGGATCGAAAAACCCTGCACGCTCAGCGCGTAGCCGTCGCCCTTGTGGCGCAGGCCCAGGTCGAAGGCCTTGGCGGTGTCCATGTCCTGCGGCCGCAGCGCCGCCGCCATCGTGGTGGCCGCGCCGCCCTCGAGCGTCGCGTCGGTCATCGTGGCCGCGTTCTTGGCGTAACCCGCGAACAGCTCGGTGTTCGCGCCCAGCGGCACCAGCGCGCCCAGCTTGGGCAGCACGCCGGAGTTCACCCGCGCCTGGTTGACGAAATCCAGCTTGCCGGTGCGCGAGTCCTGGATCGGCGCGCGGTAGTCGACCCGGTTGTCGAGGTAGGTGACGCCGTAGTCCAGCTTGAGCCCGCCTTCCAGCAGGCTGCTGCGGTTGGCCAGGTAGACCATGGTGGAGCGGTTCTTCCAGTGCTTGTCCTCGCTGATCGCGACCGGCGTGTCGGCAAGGGCCGGCCCGGCGGCCTCGTCGAGGACCGGATACCAGCGCCGCACCTGACCGCGCTCGTAGCTCTCGTACCAGGCGCCGGCGCGCCAGTCGAGCAGGTCGCCATGCCGCGCGCCCACTTCCACCAAGGCGCCGTTGCGCGACAGGTCGTAGTCGTTGGCGCGGAAGTACAGGCTGCGGGCCGAGCCATCGAGCCCCGGATAGCCGCCGTTGCCCAGGCCCGTCTCCTTGCCGGTCCCGTCCTGCCCGTGGTGATAGGCCTTGGCCGAGACCTTCAAGCCGCCCAGCGTGGTGTTCAGGCTGAGGTAGCTCAGCCGGTCCTCGCGCGGGTTGCCCTTGAGGCCGCGGTAGTTGCGGTCGACGCCGGGCACGCCGGTCCAGTGGTCGGTGTAGCCGTCCTGCTTGGGATCGGTCTGGAACTGCCTGAGCGTGACGATGTTGCTGGCGCTCGTCTCTTTGCGCTCGTTGAAGCTGGAGTAGAGCTTCAGCGTGGTGTCCTGGCCCAGGCGCCAGGCCAGCTTCAGGTCGGCATGGTCGCGGGTGTCGTGGCCGGAGGGATCGTCGACGTAGGAGACCTGCCACTGCTGCCGAGACACGCTCAGGTAGGCGGTGAGTCCGGGCGCCAGTTCGCCGCTGTCCACGCGGGCATAGAGCCGGCCGAGCTCGGCGCTGCCCGCGGCGGCTTCCACGCGCAGGCCGAAGGCACGGCCGGGATCCTGGGTCAGGTAATCGATGTGGCCGGCCAGCGCCTGGTGGGACGGCGCGCCGACGATGCCGGCCGACTGCGACACATCGATCGCCGCCAGGTTGCTGCTGTCGAAGAAGCGCGTGGGCACCGAGCCGCCGCCCAGCGTCGTGCGGCCGTTGGGGATGCCGTCGATCGAGAAGCCGATGCTGTCCTTGCCGAAGCCGCGCATGCTGATCGTGCTCTCGAAGCCGTCGCCGCCGAAGGCGTTGGACGAGCCGACCTGGATGCCGGACACGCGCTCCAGCAGCTTGTCGGCCGAGACGCCGGTCGGGTAGTGCTCCAGGTCGGCCGCGGTGATCTTCACGTTGGCGCGCGACTGGCGCAGGCCGATGGACTCGCCGGTCACCGTCACCTGGCCCAGCGACTGCGAGCGGGCGGGCACCGGCGCGGGCGAAGGCGCGATCGAAGGCGCGGTATCGCCGGCGGCTTCGCTGGCGGGCCGGGCCGGCGCGGAGGCCTCTTGGGCCAGGACCGGGGCGTGGGCGGCGACGAGCAGGGCCGCCAGGGGCAGCGGTGCGAACGGAAGGCGGGCGAGAGAGCGCATGGTGGAGGAGCTTTCAGCGGAAGGACCGGGAACGGGGTGGAGGGGTACTGCGCGGATCGGGCCGGATGATCATCCACTGGTACGTACCACGTCAATCTGGTCACAGCATGTTTTCCGCAGAACTTCGGGTTTTCCTTCGGAAGCAACAGCTGTCACAGCCTCGTAAAACGGCCATGCGATGCGGACTGGGAGCAACCCTGTTGACCATCTGGTACGTACCATGAGAGCATTGCCGGACATGAGCAAACGACCCGCCGAGGCCTCCGCGCCCCCTCCCCGCTACCGCCAGGTCGCCGACGCGCTGCGCGCCGCCATCGACGACGGGCGCCTCGCCGACAACGAGGCCCTGCCCTCCGAGCGCGAGCTCACCGAGCAGCACCAGGTCAGCCGCGACACCATCCGCAAGGCGGTGCGGCTGCTGGAGGACCACGGACTGGTCTACAGCGACCACGGCCGCGGCACCTTCGTCGCGCCGGCGCTGGTGCGCCGCATGTCGCGCTACATCGACGGCTTCTCCGAGGACACGCGCCAGCGCGGCGGCCTGCCCAGCCAGCGCATCCTCAACCTCGAGTTCAGCCCGGCCACCATGGCCATCGCCCAGCTGCTGCAGCTCGAGTCCGGCCACCCGCTCACCCGCGTGCGGCGCGTGCGCCTGACCAACGGCGTGCCGGTCGGCCTGCACGACGCCTACTTCCCGCTGCCGCCGGGCGTGAAGCTCGAGCTGCAGGAGGTGGAACGTGCCCGCTCGCTGTACCAGCTGCTGATGGAACGCGCCGGCTTTGCGCCGGTGGAAGCGGTGGAGAACCTGTTCGCCGCCAGCGCCGACGCGGAGGAAGCGCGGCTGCTCGGCGTGCCGGAAGGCGCGCCGCTGCTGGTCTGCGAGCGCATCACGCTGTCCGAGCGGCGCGAGCCGATCGAGTACTGCCTCATGAAGTACGTGTCCAGCTACCGGTACAGCGCGCGGATCACGCAGTCCAGCCGGCTCGTCTGAGCGCGCCGGCCGCCCCCTCCCGGCACCGCCGTCGATGCGCCCCGCCCTCTGCTTCCTCCTGCGTCAGCTCCTGTGGCTGCTGGCGGCCGTGGCCGTGCTCTACGGCCTGAAGGCCGCAGGCGAGCGGCTGCTGCCGCGCGCCCAGGCCGGCCACGCGGTGCGCGCCGTGCTCTTCATCAACGGCACGCTGGGCGACAAGTCCTTCTTCGACGGCGCGGCCAAGGGCATGCGCGAAGCGGCGCGGCAGTTACCGGTCACGGTCAAGATCGTGGAGGGAGGCACCGACCCGACGCGCTGGCTGCCGGCTCTGACCGCGCTGGCCGACAGCGGCGACTACGACCTGATCGTCACCGGCACCTACACGATGGCGCCCTATGTCGAGCAGCTGGCGCGGGCCTATCCGGAACGTCGCTTCGTGCTCTACGACGCCGCCGTGGACGCCGGCCGCTGCGCCTGCCGCAACGTGCGCTCGCTGCTGTTCCGCCAGAACGAGGGCGCCTACCTGGCCGGCTGGCTGGCCGCGCGGCTCGACCGGGCCGGCCTGCCGGGCGTCGCGCCCGGCGGCGGCCTGGGGGTGATGGGCGGCATGCAGTTCCCGGTCGTCGACGACTTCATCGTGGGTTTTCGCGCCGGCGCCAAGGCCGCGGATCCGGACCTGCCGGTCGCGACCCAGTACGCCAACTCCTTCTCCGATCCGGCGCTGGGCAAGGAGATCGCCAAGACGCTGTTCGGCCGCGGCGCCGGCATCGTGTTCCATGTGGCGGGCGCCAGCGGCCAGGGCGTCAACGAGGCCGCGCTGGAAACCGGCCGCTACGCCATCGGCGTGGACGTGGACCAGTACGCGCTCTACCGCCCGCGCCAGCCGGCGCTGGCGGCGCGCATCCTCACCTCGGTGGTCAAGAACGTCGACGTCGCGGTGCTGGAGGCGCTGCGCGTGTCCCTGCGGGAGCCCGCGGCGCCGGGCGGTGTCGTGTCGCTGGGCCTGGCGGAGCGCGGCGTGAGCCTCGCGCCCCGCGCAGGCCTGCTGGCGCAGTGGCCGCCCGCGCTCTGGCAGGAACTCGAGCAGGTGCGGGCGGAGATCGTTGCCGGCCAGCGCCGCGTGCCGAGCGCCTTCTCGGCGAGGACGCCCGGATGAGCGCCGCGATGAACACGCCGTTGAACATCGCAGCGAGCGCCGCAACGAGCCCCACAACGAGCGCCGCGATGAACACCGCGATGAGCGCCTCATCGGGCACCCCGCCCAGCAGCGCGCCGATCGGCGCCACCCCGCCCGGGCGGCTGTCGCTGCACGGCGTCTCCAAGCGCTACCCGACCGGCACGCTGGCGGTGGACCAGGTCAGCCTGTCCATCGCGCCGGGCGAGGTGCATGCCATCGTCGGCGAGAACGGCGCCGGCAAGTCCACCGTCATGAAGATGCTCTACGGGCTGGAGCAGCCCAGCGCCGGGGAGATCCACTTGGATGGCCGGCCGGTGCGCTGGCGCACGCCGCGCGAGGCGATCGCCGCCGGCATGGGCCTGGTGCCGCAGCATGTGACGCTGGTGCCCTCCTTCACCGTCGCCGAGAACGTCGTGCTCGGCCAGGAGCCGCGCCGCGGTCCGCTGCTCGACACCCGCGTCGCGATCGAGCAGGTCGCCGAGACGGCGCGCCGCTTCGGCCTGCCGCTGGATCCGCGCACGCCGGTGTCGCGGCTCTCGCTGGGCGAGCAGCAGGCGGTGGGGCTGCTCAAGGCGCTGCACCAGGGCGCCCGCATCCTGATGCTGGACGAGCCGACGGCGGTGCTGGCGCCGCAGCAGGCCGCGGCCTTGATGACCGCGCTGCGGCGCTACGCCGACCACGGCCTGGCGGTGATCCTGATCACGCACCGGATCGCGGAGATCCGCGAGGTCTCGGACCGCTTCACCGTGCTGCGCGGCGGCCGCGTGGCCGGCAGCGCCGCGACGCGGGACGTCGGCGAGGCGGAGATCGCCGCGATGGTGGTGGGACGCGCCGTCGCGCCGCG
>NZ_VOSR01000753.1:0-1722 GCF_007997345.1 Mitsuaria sp. TWR114 | reverse complement strand
CGAGCCCGTCGAGCCAGCGGTACCTGCTGCACCTGCTGTACCTGAAGTACCCGCGGTCGCTGTGGCGCCCGGCACGGACGTGCCGGCCTCGGCGGGCAGGCGGAACGATTCGATGCGGTTGGATGTCGAAGGGGTGATGGATGCAGGCATGTCGGCTCCCTCCTTCAATGCGCGGCCGCGGTGTCGCGGGACGTCGATGTGGCACGGGCCAGGCGCGCGAAGTCGCGCAACCAGGCGGCGAAGCCGTCGGCGAAATCGGCGGCGCTGCGACCGTCGACCGGGCAGCGGGACATCAGGCGGGCGCGGCCGCGCTCGCGGGCCACGGCGACGCCGGCGAAGACCATCAGCGTCGTGTTGGCCTGCAGCGCGAGCCGCCGTCGCTCGAGCGTGTCGAGCGCTTCGGCGCCGAGGTCGGACACCAGCACCAGCGTGTCGGTCCCGTCTTCGCAGGCCAGGCCGATCGACACGCCGTCCAGCGTGAACGATCCGCTGCGCGCGCCGGCCAGCGCGTCCGCGGCGGGCAGGCCCGCTTGCAGCAAGGCCCCATGCACGCGCACGAGCACGCGCTCGGGCGCTTCCAGGCATGGCGCGTCGACATCGGCCGCAGCGGTCGCATCGACACCGCGGCGCTGTGCCGCATTCGCGGGCCCCGCGGCAGCTTCAGTCGTTCCGGACATGCCGGCCGTTGCCGCCGTCCCGGCCGTTGCTGCGGTTGCGGCCGCTGCTGCCGCTCCGGCCTGCGCCGTCACGCCCTCGAGCAGTGCCTGCCGCAGCTGCAGCAGCCCGGCCAGTTCAACGGCGAGCAGATCGGGATGCGCGTGCCCGGCGGCGGTGCGCAGGATCAACACCGCCTCGCCGTCGTCGTTCAACCCGAAGGCCGCGTGGGTGGCGACCAGCGCCTGCCCGGTGGCGAGCAGCAGCGCGTCGCACCAGGCCGCCTCGTCGACCGCGGCCGGACGCGCGGCGCGCGTGACGGCCAGCCAGGGCCCCGTCGGTTCGTCGTGCAGCGGATGCAGCGACAGCGGCTGCCCGGCGAGCTCGATCAGGCCCGTGGCGGCGAAGTGCCGCGCGACTTCGGGGCTGGCGCCCAGCCGCAGCGCGGCCTCGCGGCGCCAGTCGGCGATGACGCCGGTGACGTCGGCGGGCGTGCCGGCTGAAACGGTGTCGGCATGAGCGGGGATCGTCCCGTTCGCCGGAGGTGTCGTCGACGCAAGGATGGTCGTCATGGAAGCTCCCTGGCCGAGTTGTTGGGTGATGGGTTCGGCCGGCGATGACGATAGGCACACCGCGATGACGACAGCGAGACGGACGCGAAGCGGGTGGCGTCGAAGCGAACGCGCCGACGCGGTCGACCGCGGGCCCCGACCGGTCCTCGGGCGCAGTCGGCTCAGTAGCCGCGCGTCCCGACCGCCGCTTCCGCCAGCGCCGGCAGCACGTCCTTGAGCTTCTCCCGCGCGCGCACCAGGCGCGCCTTCACCGTGCCCGAGGGGCAGGCCATGATCCGCGCGATCTCCTCGCAGGATTCGCCCTGGCAGTAGGCCAGCTCCACCGTCGTGCGCTGCTCCAGCGACAAGGCGGCGAGCCCGTGACGCACCCAGTCGCGCAATTCGCGATCGGGGCCGTCGTCGAAGAACGGTTCCGCCTCGGCGAGTTCCGCCTCCGGCACCGCCGAGGCATTGATCTCCTGTCCGACCTCGCGGTCCCGCAGCGCCTTGAGCATGC
>NZ_VOSR01000752.1:0-2258 GCF_007997345.1 Mitsuaria sp. TWR114 | reverse complement strand
CGGCGCGCTCGGCGCGGGCAGCGACCGCGGCACCGGACTCGTGCTGCTCCACCTGTGCTACCTCTGGAAGGATCCCGCCGATCCGGAGGACGGTTTCGCCCGCTTCTTCGAGCACGAAGTCGCGCCGGTGATCGAGGCCGCGGGACTGTCGGTGATCGGCAGCTTCATCCCGGAGCGCTCGCCCAACAACTTCCCGCGACTGCCGGTGCGCGAGGGCGAGAAGGTCTTCGTCTGGATGACGCGTGCCGCCGATGCCGACGACTGGGCCTTGCGCTGGAGCGCGTGCCGGCATGCGCCGGCCTGGCGCGCGTTCGCACCGCGCTGGCTGGACGCGCAGGAACGGGCACCGCAGATCCTGCGGCTGCGACCGAGCGTCGGCTCGGCCCTGCGCTGAGCCGGGTCGACGCACCGCGCCGCGCCCGCTTGGCTATGCTGCCCGCCATTCCTCGATTTCCGGATCTCCCCATGCGCAGCGCCCTGTCCATCCTGGCCGTCGTGATCGTGCTCAGCATCATCATGCTCACCGCGAAGAAGCAGATGGAAACCATGAAGCCCCGCCCGCCCGCGGCGTCCGCCGCGTCCTCGGGCGCGGCCGCGCCGTCGGACCTGCCGCAGCCCGAGGCCGTCGGCCGCCAGGTGCAGGACCTCATGAAGCAGGGCGAGCAGCGCGCCTCGGAGGCTGACGCGCGATGACCGTGCATGCGCTCTTCTTCTGCCTGCGGCCCGATCCGGCCACCGCGGCGAGGCTGAGCGCCGTGTCGGTCGACATCGCCCGGCGCTTCGGGCTGCGCGTTCGACCGCCCCGCACCGAGCGCCTGCATGTGACGCTCCACCACCTCGGCTGGTATGACGATGAGACCGACCAGGCCGAAGCGATGGCCGAAGTCCGGCAACTCGCCGAGGACGCCGCCGCGGCGCTGCGGCACGGGCCGGTCCGGGTCGACTTCGACCAGTTGCTGAGCTTCACCCGCAAGCCGCGCAACCTGCCGCTGGTGCTCAGCGGCGGCGCCTGCCTGGACGGCGTGCGCGCGACGCGGGCCGCGCTCGGCGAGCGGCTGCATGCGGCGGGCCTGCGGACCGATCCGCACTTCACGCCGCATCTCACGCTCTTCTACGACGATGTCGCCGTCGAGCCGCAGCCCTTCATCGTGCCCGGCTGGACCGCCTCTGAGTTCCTGCTGCTGGACAGCCTGCAGGGACAGTCCACGCACGTGGACCTGGCCCGCTGGCCGCTGGACTGAGCCCGGACCGGGCGTCAGCGGGCCTCGTCGATCGACGGCTCAACCCGCCCGTGGAGCTCGCCCCGCTCAGGCCGGGTCGACGATCTCCCGCGCCAGCGCGCGCAGGCTCAGCGGGGCGGAGCCCTCGGCATGGTTGGAGATCGTCACGTAGCAGGGCTGGCCGGCCTCGGCGGTGGCGCGCACGACCTTCGCCAGCACGGCTCGGGTCTCGGGATCGGGATCCATGACCTCGGCGTACTCGCCGTACTTCTTCTCCGCGTCCTCGTAGCCGAACGGGCCATGGACGCGGTGCAGGTTCCATCGGCAGACCAGCGGCCCGGGCCACATCGCACGCAGCAGCGGCAGCTGGTCCTGGATCGGGGGCAGCTTCGGATGCAGCCCGAGGCAGTAGCGCGCGCCGGTGTCCTTGAGCACGGCGACGAAGTCCGGCGTGAGCCATTCCGGATCGCGGACCTCCACCGCCACCACCGCCTCCGGCGCCACGTCGCGCAGCGAGGGCAGGGCGGCCAGCATCGCGTGCAGCCGGTCGAGCTGCTCCGGCATCCGGCCCAGCATGGCCAGGGGCAGCGGACTGAGCTGGAACACCAGCGCGCCGATGCGCGCGCCCAGCCCTTGCATTGCGGGTTCGAGGAATTCCTGGACCGCCAGCCGCGGATCGAGGAAGGCCGTGTTGGCCTGGCGGCCGCGGCCGTCCTCGGTCCGCACCTGCGCGTCGGTCACCACGCTCGGCGCCTTGACCGTGAAGCGGAAGTCCTCGGGCACCTGCTGCGCGTAGCGCTCGTACTGGCTGGCCGTCAGCGATTGGTAGAACCCGCGGTCGATGCTGACCGCGCGATGCAGCGGCTGCTGCGCATAGGCGCTCAGGCCGTTGCGCGACAGGGTGGATTCGCCGTGCCGGCCGGCCCAGACGATGCCCTGCCAGCCCGGATAGCTCCACGACGAGGTGCCCAGCCGGATCCGCGGCGACAGCGCGGCGGCGAGGGCGGCCTGCGATTCGTCCACCGGCTGCGGCTGGAC
>NZ_VOSR01000751.1:0-1385 GCF_007997345.1 Mitsuaria sp. TWR114 | reverse complement strand
CTGGGCCTGCTGCTGGGCCTGGAGCGGGAGCGGCGCGGCAAGGAGGCCGGGCTGCGGACCTTCGGCTTCATCGCCTTGCTCGGCGCGCTGGGCGGCTCGCTGGGCGAGCATTACGCGCTGCTGAGCCTGATCCTGGCCGCCGGCCTGGCGATCCCGCTGAACGTGCACACGATGCGCGGCGGCCATGGGCCGGAGCTGACGACCTCCGCCGCGATGCTGGTGACCTGCATGGCGGGCGTGCTGTGCGGGCTCGGCCACACGGTGACGCCGGCGGCGGTGATGGTGAGCACGACCGCGCTGCTGGCCTGGAAGGAGCGGCTCTCGGGCCTGTCGATGGGCCTGACCGAGGGCGAGGTGCGCTCGGCCCTGCTGCTCGCGATCCTGGCCATCGTCATCTACCCGGCGCTGCCGGCCGGCGCGGTGGGCCCTTGGCGGCTGATCGAGCCGCGCGCCGCCTGGGTCACGGTGATCCTGATCGCCAGCATCGGCTTCGTGAACTACATCCTGTGGAAGATGTATGGCTCCAAGGGCGCGGAGCTGTCGGCCTTCTTCGGTGGCCTGGTCAACAGCAACTTCACCGTCGTCGAGATGGCCACGCGGGTCCGCGAGACCGCCGGCCGCTTCGCCGAAGGCGCTTACCGCGCGGTGCTGGTGGCGGTGGCCGCGATGGTGCTGCGCAACGCGGTGCTGCTGCTGATCCTCACGCCGCTGGCCTTCGTCAACGCGGCGGCGGCCTTCGGGATGATGGTGCTGTCGGCGGCGGGCTTCGTGGTGCTGAGCCTGCTGCAGCGCAACGGCACGCCGACCGCGGATGTCTCGGACATCAAGCTGGAGCTGCCGTTCTCGCTGCCGGTGGCGCTGCGCTACGGGCTGCTGTTCCTGGCGCTGCACATCGTGGGCCGGCTGATGCAGCGCGAATTCGGCGAGGCTGGCTTCTATGCGGTCACCGTCATCGGCGGGCTGCTGTCCAGCGCCAGCGCGGTGGCCGCCGCGGCGAGCATGGCGGCGCAGGGCGCGATCGGCTTCGACGTCGCGGCCAACGGCGCGGTGCTGGCATCGCTCACCAGCCTGGTGTTCAGCCTGTCCTTCATCGTGCGCACCGGGCATCGGCCCCTGATCGCGCGCCTGGCGATCGCGATGGTGGGCATCGCGCTGGCGGGCGGACTGGGCCTGCTGCTGCGCGAGCTGGTCAAGCCGCTGGTCGAGGCGCTGCTGCCCTACGCCAACGGCAACGGGCCCTGAGCAGGGCGAGGGTTCAGCGCCGCGCCTTCGCCTCCAGCACGAAATACGCGATCGCCGCGACCGCCAGCGGCGCGAGGTAATACAGGGCGCGGTAGGCGATCAGCGCCGCCAGCACCTGGCCGTCGCCGAGCGGCGGGAGCGGA
>NZ_VOSR01000750.1:0-559 GCF_007997345.1 Mitsuaria sp. TWR114 | reverse complement strand
GAGCGCATCACGCTGTCCGAGCGGCGCGAGCCGATCGAGTACTGCCTCATGAAGTACGTGTCCAGCTACCGGTACAGCGCGCGGATCACGCAGTCCAGCCGGCTCGTCTGAGCGCGCCGGCCGCCCCCTCCCGGCACCGCCGTCGATGCGCCCCGCCCTCTGCTTCCTCCTGCGTCAGCTCCTGTGGCTGCTGGCGGCCGTGGCCGTGCTCTACGGCCTGAAGGCCGCAGGCGAGCGGCTGCTGCCGCGCGCCCAGGCCGGCCACGCGGTGCGCGCCGTGCTCTTCATCAACGGCACGCTGGGCGACAAGTCCTTCTTCGACGGCGCGGCCAAGGGCATGCGCGAAGCGGCGCGGCAGTTACCGGTCACGGTCAAGATCGTGGAGGGAGGCACCGACCCGACGCGCTGGCTGCCGGCTCTGACCGCGCTGGCCGACAGCGGCGACTACGACCTGATCGTCACCGGCACCTACACGATGGCGCCCTATGTCGAGCAGCTGGCGCGGGCCTATCCGGAACGTCGCTTCGTGCTCTACGACGCCGCCGTGGACGCCGGCCGC